>UQJA01000017.1 GCA_900541285.1 uncultured Collinsella sp. | reverse complement strand
AAATAAACCTGTCTCTTTTTGGCCGGTTTCCCGTGGGGCGGGCACTGATGAAGTTTATCGCGAGTTCCGCACGAACAGGAGGCCACTTAATGTGGCCTCCGTCGTGAGCAGGACTGTAGAGCAGGAAACTTCATCAGTGCCCGCCCCACGGGAAACCGGCGGGATAGACCAGTTCAGATGGGGCTTTGATGCATGGGTGGTCTGTTGTTGTGCAAATGGGTATCATACTGTGGTTATTGCATCGACTCTGTGATGCATGTTTGTACGTTCCCGGCGGTCGGTTTGCCAGAAGCGCCCCGTCGGTTGTTCCAGACCCGTTTCGAAGAAAGGAAACCACACTAACCTATGGCAGCTAAAAAATCATCTCCCTTGAAGATCATCCCGCTCGGCGGCCTTGACGGTATCGGTAAGAACATGACGGTCTTCGAGTGCGGCGACGACATGGTGCTCGTCGACGCCGGCCTTATGTTCCCCGACGACTCCCAGCCCGGTATTGACCTTGTGCTTCCCGACTACACCTACGTTCTTGAAAACGAGGAGAAACTCCGCGGTATCGTCGTCACCCACGGCCACGAGGACCACACCGGTTCGCTTCCGTATCTGCTGCAGGACCTCAACAACAAGGTGCCTATCTTCTCGAGCAAGCTGACGCTTGGCTTTATCGAGGGCAAGCTTTCTGAGTTCCGCATCCGCGCACCTAAGTTCCGCGAGGTCAAGGGCGGCAGCCATGTCAACCTCGGCGGCATCTCGCTCGACTTCTTCTCGATGACGCACTCTATCCCCGGCGCTCTGGGCGTGTTCATCCGCACCAATCAGGGCACCGTTATGCACACGGGCGACTTTAAGCTCGACCAGACGCCCATCGACGGCGTCACGCCCGACTATGCTGCAATCAGCCGCTTTGCCAAGCAGGGCATTGACCTGCTGCTTTCCGACTCCACCAATGCCACGGTTCCCGGCTTTACCAAGTCCGAGGCCGAGGTTGGTCCCAACCTGCTCCACGCCATCAAGAATGCCCCGGGTCGCGTGTTCGTCGCATCGTTCTCGAGCCATATCCATCGCCTGCAGCAGATCTGCGATGCCGCCCGCAAGTGTGGCCGTAAGGTTGTTGTGACCGGTCGCTCCATGCTCACTAACACCCGCGTCGCGCGTGAGCTGGGCTACCTCAACATCGACGACGCTGATATCATCGATGCCTTCGACATTGATAACCTGCCCGACGACAAGATTGTCGTCATGTGCACCGGTTCTCAGGGCGAGCCGCTGTCGGCCCTGTCCCGCATGGCCAACGGCGAGCACAAGACGCTCTCCATCCACGAGGGCGATACCGTTATCCTCTCGGCAACTCCTGTTCCTGGCAATGAGAAAGCCGTCCAGCAGGTCGTCAACAGCCTGGCTAAGCTTGGCTGCGACGTGTGGGACAAGAACCGCGCTCTTGTCCACGTCTCGGGCCACGGTAGCCAAGAGGAGCTTAAGCTCCTGATGGCTATGGCCAAGCCCACGTACTTTATGCCGGTTCACGGCGAGGCCGTTCACCTGCGCGCCCATGCCCAGCTTGCTCGAAAGATGGGCATCAAGGACGACCATATCTTTATCCTCGACAACGGCGATACGCTCGAGATGCGTGGCGGTATCGTCAAGCGCGGTACGCCCGTCGAGTCCGGCATTGTCTACGTCGACGGTCTTCGCATCGGCGACACTGACCCCATCGTCCTGCGCGATCGCCAGAAGCTCGCCAACGACGGCATGGTCACGGCCGTTGCCATCGTCTCGCTCAAGCATAAGAAGATCGAAGCCATCGAGTTCTCGGGCCGCGGCGTCTCGTTTGCCATCGACGACCAGTTCTCCGATGATGCCTCCGCGTCCATCATGAAGACGATCGAGAAGGGCAAGTTCAGCTTTACGAGCAGCGGTTCCGATGCCATTCGCAAGGCCGTGCGCGATTCGCTCTCTAACTTTATCTGGAGCCGTACGCGCACCCGCCCGATGATCATCCCGGTCGTCATGGAGGTTTAGTTTGGCGCGCGGATCTGCACAAAACGCCAAAGGCAATAAGGCCAATAACCAACCGGCATCTGCTAAGGGTGCCGGTTCCCATCTGCGTGCCAATAAGGGCCACGAGGCGGACTTCGATGAGTTCGAGCCCCTGGTCGAGCCTTCGGCCAACCGCGATATCGCCGGCGTGGTCATCGCCGTTTTGGCGATTGCGTCCTTCATTGCCGTGATTTCGCCGGCGACCGCACCCGTTACGGCTGCGGTTGCCGGTTTCTACCACCTGGGCTTTGGTCTGGGCGCCTACGTGCTGCCGATCGTCATTTTGCTGTTTGCCGCCACGCTCTTTTTAGGCGAGGACTCGCCGCTCAACATTCGCTCGGTCGCGGGCGGAGCCGTGGTCTTTATCACCGTTGTCTCCATTCTTTCGCTGATGGTGCCGGGTACGAGCGACTCGTGTGACCTTATGTTCACGCCGCAAAATCTATCCGCCTCGGGTGGCTACATCGGTGCGTTTATTGCGAGTGCGCTGCAGAATGCCCTGGGTAAGCCTATCGCGATGGTGGTCCTGTTGGGTCTGGCCGTCGTTGGTTTTGTCATCATCGGCTTTTCGGTGGGTGGCGTGCTGCGCTCTGCTCGCGACCGTGCGGCCGATTTTGCCGAGCGCCGTCGTGCCGACGTCAACGCGAGCCCGTGGGGTGACGATGAAGCCCTGTCGGTGCCCGGCGTTGCCCGTCCGCACCTGAGCATTCTTCGTCAAAAGGGCTCCGATGCTGCCGTGACCACGGTTATGGGCAACGATGTGGACCCGGTTTTGGACAATGACGACGAGGACGAGAATCCGTTTGTCGACGTGTTCGAGTCGGTTGAGGCTGAGCGCGCTAAGACGACGCTGCTGCCGCGCCGCCATGCCAAGAAGGGCAAGGCTGCGCCTAAGCTCAATACAAGCGAGCCCGACCCGTCTTGGTCCGATAGCGAGATTGAGCTCACTGAGGGCGATGACGAGGACGACGAGGCTCCGATTGAGACCGCAAAGACAACTTTGCTGCCGCGTCGCCATGCCAAGCGCGACCAGGTAACTGGCCAGCTTTCGATGGAAGACGACCCCGATAAGATCGACGAGTCCGAGCCGCCGTTTGCCGTGAATCCCGTCTCGGCAGCACCTCAGATTCCCGACTTCTTGAAGCATCCCAAGGTTGCCGATGCGCCTGCCTTGAGTGCTGTCGAATCGGCTGCGGCTAGCGATGGGGGAGCGGACGGCGGCGCCGCAGATAACGAGGGCGAAGAAGAGGACGGCCTCAAGCTTCCGCCGCTCGAGATCCTGCACGCCAACCCGCAGTCGGCGTCCTCCGCGTCATCTGACAAGGAGCTGGAACAGACTGCCGAGTCACTGCAATCCACCTTGCTTGAGTTTGGCCGCAGTGCCCGCGTGGTCGGCTGGATCGCCGGCCCCACGGTTACGACCTTTAAGCTTCAGCCCGGCGAGGGCGAGCGCGTGAGTAAGATCTCGAGCCTCGAGGACGATATCGCGCTTTCGCTCGCTGCCCAGTCGGTGCGTATCTTTGCCCCGATCCCCGGCACCTCGCTCGTGGGCATCGAGATTCCCAATCGCAAGCGCCAAAACGTCAATTTGGGCGACGTGCTGCCCTATGTGAAGGGCGGTCCGCTCGAGCTGGCCATCGGCCGCGATGCCGAGGGCACGCCGGTTGTCGCCGACCTCGCCAAGATGCCCCACCTGCTTATTGCCGGTACCACAGGTTCCGGTAAGTCGGTGATGATCAATTCCATCATCACGACCCTGCTCATGCGCGCCCTTCCCGAGGATGTTCGCCTGATCATGGTCGACCCCAAGCGCGTCGAGCTTGCGGGCTATAACGGTCTCCCGCATCTCTATGTCCCCGTGGTGACCGAGCCCAAGCAGGCCGCGAGCGCTCTGCAATGGGCCGTGTCCGAGATGGAGCGTCGCCTGAAGGTCTTCGAGCGACTTAACGTGCGTAAGATCTCGACCTACAACGAAAAGCAGGCCGCCGGCGAGTTTGAGCATTACGACAACCCGCCGCAAAAGATGCCCTACCTGGTCATCATCATTGACGAGCTTTCGGACCTGATGATGGTCGCCGGTAAGGATGTCGAGGCGTCGATTGTGCGTATCGCCCAGCTGGGCCGTGCCGCCGGTATCCACCTTATCGTGGCCACGCAGCGCCCCAGTTCCAACGTGGTGACGGGCCTCATCAAGGCCAACATTACCAACCGCATCGCCTTTAACGTCGCCACGGGCATCGACTCGCGCGTCATCATCGACCAGATGGGTGCCGAAAAGCTCACCGGTTTGGGCGACATGCTGTTCTCCAAGGTCGACTGGGGCAAGCCTCGCCGTATCCAAGGCTGCTTTGTCTCGGACGACGAAATCAACGAGATTGTCGAGTTCGTCAAGTCGCAGAGCGAGCCCGATTACCACGAGGAGATCCTGTCTGCCGTGGCGCCCGCTTCCATGTCCATGGCGGGTGGCGGCGGCATTGTCCGCACCGGAGTCGCCGAGCCGCAAGACGATGATCCGCTCATTTGGGAAGCCGCCCATATTGTGGTGGAATCGCAGCTTGGCTCCACATCTGGCCTGCAACGTCGTCTGAAGGTTGGCTATGCGCGTGCCGGGCGTATTATGGACATGCTGGAAGAAAAGGGTGTCGTCGGCCCGCCCGACGGTTCCAAGCCGCGCGAGGTCCTGTTGGACGAGGAGGGGCTTGCCGCGCTGGAGTCTGTCGACGCCGAGATGGCACGTGAAGATCGTGAGTTTGGAGGATTCTGATGGCTGCACGCTTTGGTGACATGCTGCTCGAGCAGCGTCGCCGAATGGGCCTTTCCATTCAGCAGGTCGCCAATACCATCAAAATCAGGCCGCAGATCATCGAGTTTTTCGAGACCGGTAACTTTGCTTCGATGCCGCCGCGCGGCTATGCGCAGGGCATGATTTCGAGCTATGCTCGCTTTTTGGGCCTCAATCCGCGCGATGTCGTCAATGCCTACTTTGACGACCTGATGGCATACGAACGCGAGACGTCGCAGCAGGGCGGTCGTTTTCAGGACGCCGCCGGCTACGTCAATTCGCGTTCCTCGGTCGATAACGGGCGCTTCCTGATGGTTCAGGGCGGTCGTTCGACCCGCTATGGACAGCGTCCTCAGCAGGCCGGTTATATTACCGAGACGGGTTCGGGCGAGGAGATTCGCTCACAGCGTGACCGGTTCCGCAGTACGCCGATGCCCGAGGACCGTGCACTTCCCGCTGCTCGCGGCGTGGCGCGTGACCCTCGTGCCGGCTACGGCGACGGCGGCTATTGCGATCGCGGTTACCGTGGTGCCTCTACGGGACGCTCTCGCGGTGGCTATGCGGATGCCGATACCACGCAGGTGACGCCGCGTCTTCGCTCTCAATCACAGCCGTATGGCCAGCGCTCTTCGGCTCCGCGTTCGGTCCAGCGTGGCTATCAAGGCCGCGGTGAACTTGCGCCCCGCTCGGGTCAGCGCAGCCTTCAGAGCCAGGGCGGCTATCGCGGCCGTTCCGATAGCAATCGCGGTCGTATGCCTCAGGGAGGCGGCCGCAGCAGTTCCAGTCGTGGACGCGGCGGATCACGTACTCCTCAAAACAACGGGCTCGATCCGCGTATCGTTTACGCCGGGATCGGTGCCGTTGTGCTGCTGTTGATTGTGCTCATCGTGGTGCTTCTGCGCGGCTGCGGCTCCTCGGCGCCCGAGACCACGCCCGAGACGCCCGCTGCCACCAAGACAACGAGTAAGAAATCTTCTAAGAAGTCCGAAACGGTCGACGAGGACGAAGACACCGATGAGGCAACGGATGAGTCGGCTGATTCGGACGCTACCAAGACGACGGCAAAGAAGGAAGAGAACGAGGTCACGAAGGTCAAGGTCTCGGTTGCCAAGGGAAAGACCGCGTGGATTGAGGTCAAGGTCGACGGCAAGTCGGTCTATGGCGCCCAGGCGACTGGCCCCTTTGAGCAGGAGTACACGCCCGAGTCCTCAATCGAGATCACCACGTCCAAGCCTTCCGATGTCACCGTTACCAAGAACGGTGAAAAGGTCCGTTACGATACCAAGACCTCGGGCGTGGCGCGCGTGACGATCACCGTTCCCAAGAAGGAGACGTCTGATTCCGAGAATGGTGAAAGTTCTGATGGTACCGACACCACCGATGGTACCGACACCACCGACGGTACCGATACCCAGTCCACGGATGGCGCCGATACCGCAACTGACGGTCAGACGCCCAGCGATTCTACCGACTATTCGTACGATAGCTACTAAGCCGCTCGTACGCGAAAGGAAACATCATGGCTAAAGATTCCAGCTTCGACGTCGTGTCCGAGGTCAACATGCAAGAGGTCGACAACGCCTTCCAGCAGACCACGCGCGAGATTTCCCAGCGCTATGACCTTAAGGATTCCGGTGCCACGATCGAGCTTTCGAAGGGCGACAAGCTCTTTACGATCAACGCCCCGGCCGACTTTGTCTCCAAACAAATTGTCGACGTGCTGAGCTCCAAGCTCATCAAGCGCGGCATCGACCTCAAGGCTGTCTCGTGGGATGCGCCGCAGGCGGCATCGGGCGGCACCGTGCGCGTGCTCGGCCATATCGTCGAGGGTATCGACCAGGCGACCGCCAAGAAGATCAACAAGGACATCAAGGACCAAAAGCTCAAGGTTAAGGTGACCATCGAGGCCGACAAGCTGCGTGTTTCCTCTGCTTCGAAGGACGCGTTGCAGACCGTGATCCAGTTCCTGCGCGACCAGGACTACGGCCAGCCGCTGCAGTTCACCAACTACCGCTAATATCAATCGAAAGGACCGCTCTCCAACATGGATACACCGTTGGGCTCCGTGCTCTACATCACCCTCGGGTGCGCTAAGAACGAGGTTGACACCGACCGCATGCGTTCTCTTTTGACCGCCGCAGGCTACGAGGAAGCATTCGACCCGCAGGATGCCGATATCGCCATCGTCAATACATGCTCGTTCCTCGCCTCCGCAACGTCCGAGAGCATCGAGACCACGCTCGAGCTCGCCAACGAGGTTCAGGACGGCGTTCGTTCTTGCCCCATCGTCATGTGCGGCTGCGTGCCGTCGCGCTATGGCGACGACCTGCCTGATGAGCTGCCCGAGGTCGCTGCCTTTGTGAAGGCTGACGAGGAGGACGGCATCGTGGCGGTCATCGATGGCGTGCTGGGTGTCGAGCGTGAGATCGCTGCCTATATTCCGCAAGTCAAGCGCACTGTCGAGGGCGCCGTTGCTTACGTCAAGATTTCCGATGGCTGCAACCGCTTCTGCAGCTTCTGCATGATCCCCTACATCCGCGGCCGCTATCACTCGCGCAATGCCGAGAGCATTATCTCCGAGGTGCGCGACCTGGTTGCCGGTGGTGTGCGCGAGATCGTGCTGATCGGCCAGGACACGGGCATCTGGGGTACCGACTTTGCCGACGAAGACGTCGCCGAGGGCTCGCCGCGCAATCTGGCGCAGCTGCTGCGTGCCGTCGCCGAGGCCGTGCGCCCGCACAACGTCTGGGTCCGCGTGCTCTACCTGCAGCCCGAGGGCATGACCGACGAGCTCATCGAGACGATTCGTGATACGCCCGAGGTGCTGCCCTATATCGATATCCCCGTGCAGCACTGCGACGCGCGCATCCTCAAGGCTATGCGTCGCTCCGGTTCGCGCCAGGAGCTCGAGGATCTGTTCCGCGATCTTCGCGAACGCATCCCCGGCATCGTGATTCGTTCCACGGCCATGGTCGGCTTCCCGACCGAGACTGACGACGAGTTCCGCGACCTTATCGACTTTATGGACACCGTCGGGTTTGACTACACGAGCGTCTTTGCCTACTCGCGTGAGGAGGGCAGCCTTGCCGCCAAGATGGAGGGACAGGTCGACGAAGAGGTCAAGCTCGAGCGCGCCCAGGAGGCCATGGACCTGGCCGAGTCGCTCGGTTTTGCCGCCACGGCGGCCCATGTGGGCGAGCGCGCCCAGGTGATCGTCGACGGTATCGAGGAGACCGAGGACGGCGCCGAACTGATCGGCCATGCTTGGTTCCAGGCGCCCGATTCCGATGGCGCGGTGCACTTGGATGCCAGCGAGGCATCTGTGGGCGATATTCTGACCGTCGAGTTTACCGATAGCTTCTGCTATGAGCTTATCGGCCATGTTGTGGAGTAGGAGAGCATCGTGGCAAACGAGAGCAATAAGGAACTGACGAGTGTTTGGACGCCCGCCAACATCGTGACGTGCGTTCGCATCGTTTTTATCCCGGTGTTCATGATCGTGTCGGCGCTTTCTCACACGAGTGTTGCCGGTACGGATTGGAGCATCTTCGACGGCCCGCTCGCCGCCGCTGCCTTCATTCTGTATGTGATCCTGTCGTGCACCGATAAGGTCGACGGTTATCTGGCGCGTTCGCGCAACGAGATCACCGACTTCGGTAAATTCTTGGACCCCATCGCCGATAAGCTGCTCGTGTTTTCGGCCCTGCTGCTGTTCTTGGATTTTGGCGCGGTGACCGTGTGGTCCGTGTTCATTATCCTGTTCCGTGAGCTTCTGGTGAGCGCCCTTCGCATGGTCGCGAGTGCGGCCGGTGTGGTCGTTGCGGCCGATAAGCTCGGCAAGTACAAGACGGCGACCACGATGGTCTCCATCTGCGGTTACCTGTGCGTTTTTGCTATGGCCGGCTTGCACCTTGGCCCGGTGGCGCTGACGCTCGGCATCTACTCGGTGTCGCGCTTCCTGTATGCCGTTGCCGTTGTCTTGACCGTTATCTCGGGCGCCCAGTACTTCTGGAACTGCCGCAAGATCGTCTTTTCGGTCTAGGTCCTGGTGGGTATGACGGACTCTTTTGAGCAGATTTCCGCACATAACGAGGAGCTGGCGCGCGATATCGTCGAGCGCGCGAGCGCTCGGGGTGTGACGGTTTCGACGGCTGAGTCGCTGACGGCGGGTATGATCGCCTCGACGATTGCGGATATCCCGGGCGCCTCGGCGGTGCTGCGTGGCGGTGCGGTGACCTACTGCGATGAGATTAAGCATCGCGTGCTGGGTGTTGAGCAGGAGACGCTCGACCGCTACACCGCGGTGTCGCATCAAACTGCGCGCGAGATGGCGTCGGGTTCGCTGGAGCTGTACCAGAGCGATATTGCAGTGAGCGCAACGGGTTATGCCGGCCCCGGCGGTGGTACTGAGGACGATCCTGCTGGCACTTTCTATATTGGCTGGGCACATCGTTCCGCCGATGGGGGAGTGCCGGTCGTGGACTCTGTGCGCTGCCACTATGAGGGCGACCGTTCGTGTGTTCGTGCCCATGCGGTCACGGAGGCATTGGGTCGCATTGTCTGCGTGCTCGATTCTATGGAATAGACGTGTTTTAAGGGGCCTCCGGGCCCCTTAATTGTGGAGATGGGGACCTCAGAAGAATTTAGCGTTTGTGCTGTTCATAGGTGTATTTTTGCCTGCCTTGTTCTTATTTGGCCCTTTATGGTCAAGCATTTGGTCAGTGTTTGGTCGGCTTTTGGTTGGGTTTTGGAAAGGTCGGCTGCATATGATTTATCTGAACGGTTGACCACGAACAGCCGTTCGTTTATTATCGATGCAGGTTGTTAAGAGGAGGGCTATTCATGGCCAAGAATTCAGGTCCCGTACGTACCGTTCATGCTCGCACGACGGGTAAAGAGCGCGATGAGATGATCGCCACCACCAAGGCTGAGATCGAGAAGAAATTCGGCCAGGGTTCCATCATGAGGTACGGCGACGGTGGCCCCGAGCTCGAGGTCGAGGCCATCCCTACGGGCGCTCTGGCACTCGATGCCGCGCTGGGTATCGGCGGCGTGCCGCGTGGCCGTATCGTCGAGATTTACGGTCCTGAGTCCTCCGGTAAGACGACGCTTTCGCTCGAGATCCTGGCCGAGGCCCAGGCAATGGGTGGCGTTGTGGCATTTATCGATGCCGAGCATGCGCTCGATCCCACGTATGCCGCGCGTATCGGCGTGGATATCGACGAGGTGCTCATTTCTCAGCCCGATACGGGCGAGCAGGCGCTCGAGATTGTTGACATGCTCGTGCGTTCCGGCGCCATCGATGCCATCGTTGTTGACTCCGTCGCCGCGCTGACCCCGCGTGCCGAGATCGAGGGAGAGATCGGCGATACCACGGTCGGATTGCAAGCTCGTCTGATGAGTCAGGCGCTCCGCAAGCTCGCCGGCTCGCTGTCCAAGTCCAACACGACATGCATCTTCATTAACCAGCTGCGAGAGAAGATCGGCGTCATGTTCGGCAACCCCGAGACCACGACGGGCGGCCGCGCCCTTAAGTTCTTCTCTTCGGTGCGTATCGACATTCGCCGCATCGACAGCATTAAGCTTAAGGATGAGGTTATCGGTAACCGCGTGCGCGCCAAGGTCGTTAAGAACAAGGTGGCAGCTCCGTTCCGTTCTGCTGAGTTCGACATCATGTACGGTACGGGCATCTCTAAGGAGGGCTCGATTCTGGACATGGCTGTCGAGTGCGGCATTTGCAAGAAGATGGGCTCCTGGTTTGCCTATGGCGAGGACAAGCTCGGCAACGGTCGCGAGGCCGCCAAGGCGTTCCTGCGCGAACACCCCGATTGCGCCGACGAGATTGAGCATAAGGTCCGCCTTGCCTGCGGGCTTGAGTTTGATGACGATGCTCCGTCCGAGGTCGAGCTGACCGATCAGCCTGCGCCTGAGGAGTTTGACGAGCTTTACGCCATCGATGGTTCCGCCATGCTCGATGATGACGACGAGTAGCGGTTACGCTCATGTCGTATACGGTGACCGAGGCCACGGTCGTCTTTCCCGATAAGAAGGCGGCCTCCTCGTTCTCGAGCGGGTATGCGTCCAAAAAGCCTTGCGCACATATCGATTGTGAGCTTGAGGGCGGTTTTGAGCGGTCCATTTGGATTCCCGTGCGGGTCGCGCGCCTGTATGTCAAAAATCGCCCCGATCTTCCCTGTGATTGGGATAACTTTCGTGAAGCGGTGCAGCTCATCGAGCGTAAATGTGCACTTACCATGGTGACTGAGATGCTATCGCGACGCGACCATGCGACGGGTGAGGTCTGTGACAAGTTGGCACGCTACGGCTTTCGCCAGCCCGCAATTGATTTCGCCGTCCAGCGTGCCACAGAGTATCGCTTTTTAGATGAGAACCGCTTTTGCTCGTACTTTATCGAGGAACGCAAACGACGCGGCTGGGGACAGCGCAAGATTGAGACCGAGCTTAAGCGCCGTCATGTCGTACTCGATGACATTCCCGGTTATCCCGAGGATTATTTTGCCGTCGAAGACGATTTGGCGCGTGCGTCAGCCCTGCTCGCCAAGCGGCGTGTTCCAGAGACGCGCGGATTCGAAAAACTGGTTCGGTTTTTGATGGGCAAGGGCTTCTCGTATCACATCGCTGCCGATGCCGTTAAGGCACGTCTTAATGCCGAACGCGAGGAATGTGCGGTTTAGGCGTATGCGTTTTGTGGCCCTGCCGTTCACCGCGTTTTAGCCGCCGTGCTGGGGCCATTTATTTGACAGTTGTTGTGGTTCAACGTACGATAAACACTGTCATTTGCTTTGTGATATGTGCTCATCTGTGATGAGTTTGTTTATATGTTTATCTGTATCCGACCCGCATAAGCTGCGCCCATATTACTCAAATGTCGCGAGCCGTTCGTAAGGACGGTTCGCTTTGTTGTGTAACGAATCCATAAAAAGGAGTGAGCATGCCTATCATCGCAGCGCTCGTTGGCATCGTTTTGGGTGCCATCGCCGCCATTGCCTACATGCGCACCGCCAAGCAGGGTAGTCTTCACGAGGCCGACGAAAAAATCCAGTCGGCACACGCACAGGCTGAGTCCCTGATCGGTGATGCTAAGCGTCAGGCCGAGACTCTCAAAAAAGAGGCTCTGCTCGAGGCTAAAGAGGAGATCATCAAGAACAAGCAGGCCGCCGAGGCCGAGGACAAGCAGCGTAAGAACGAGATTCGTACGCTCGAGAACCGCGTGATGCAGCGCGAGGAATCCCTCGATCGCCGCAACGACGCTCTCGACAAGCGCGAGCATCAGCTGTCCAGCCAGGCCGGTCAGGTCGAGAAGCGCTCCCGTGAGCTCGAGGAGCTCTGCGCAAAGCAGACCTCCGAGCTCGAGCGTATCGCCGACCTTACCCGCGAGGACGCCCACAAGGAGCTCCTCGATAAGGTTCGCGGCGAGGTCACCCACGAGGCCGCCACGATCATTCGCGAGTCCGAGCAGCAGGTTCGCGCCGAGTGCCACAAGACCGCCCAGGAGATTCTGTCTCTGGCGATTCAGCGCTGCGCTGCCGACCACACTGCCGAGGTCACCGTTACCTCCGTGCACATTCCCTCTGATGACCTCAAGGGCCGTATCATCGGTCGCGAGGGTCGCAACATCCGGACCTTCGAGCAGGTTTCCGGCGTCAACCTCGTGATCGACGACACGCCCGAGACCGTCGTTCTTTCGAGCTTCGACCCGGTCCGTCGTGAGACCGCCCGTGTCGCCCTCGAGAATCTCATCGCCGACGGCCGCATTCACCCTGCCCGTATCGAGGAGATGTATCACAAGGCCGCCGACCTGGTTCAGCAGCGCGTGCGCGAGGCTGGCGAGCAGGCTGCCTTCGATACCGGCATCCACGATCTGCACCCCGAGATCGTCAAGACCCTTGGTGCCCTGCGCTACCGTACCTCGTTTGGTCAGAACGTGCTTCAGCATTCCCTCGAGGTCTCTGATCTGTGCGGCGTGATGGCTTCCGAGCTTGGCCTGGACGTTGTGACCGCCAAGCGCGCCGGCCTGCTTCATGACCTGGGCAAGGCAATCGACCACGACGTCGAGGGCCCGCATGCCGTCATCGGCGCCGAGCTTGCCCGCCGTTATGGCGAGAAGCCCGTTATCGTCCACGCTATTGAGGCTCACCATGCCGATGTCGACCCCAACACGGTGCTCGATGTCCTGGTGCAGGCCGCCGATGCTGTCTCTGCCTCTCGCCCCGGTGCCCGTCGCGAGTCTGCCGAGAACTACATTAAGCGTCTTGAGAAGCTCGAGGAGATCGCCAACTCTCATGACGGCGTCGAACGTACCTATGCCATGCAGGCCGGTCGTGAGGTCCACGTCATGGTCCAGCCGGACAAGATTTCCGATGCCCAGTCCACGGTTCTGGCTCACGATATCGCCCATCAGATCGAGGAAGAGATGGAGTATCCCGGTCAGGTGCGCGTCGTCGTGATTCGCGAGAGCCGCGCTGTCGATATCGCTAAATAACATGAGCGACGCGAACGAGCTCATCTCATTTATCGCGTCGATGTCGGGGGAGGGCAACCTTCGCGTCGAGGAGAACCTTGGCGAGGGGTATGTCCGCCTCCGCGTTTCGGAGGCCGAGCGGCGCCAGGCTAAGCACGACATTCAGCATGTCGAGGACATCGTCATCGAAATGCTCCGTAATGCTCGCGATGCCGGCGCCGACAAGGTCTATCTCGCCACGACCAAGGAAGATGGCGTCCGCACGCTTGTCTTTCTGGATAACGGTTCTGGCGTTCCGCAGGATATGCAAGAGCGAATCTTTGATGCCCGCGTTACCTCCAAGCTCGAGAGCATGAAGATGGACCGTTGGGGCGTTCACGGTCGTGGCATGGCATTGTTTTCGATCAAGCAGAACACCGACGAGGCCCGTGTGGTCACGTCCGGCGTCGACCTTGGTTCAGCCTTCAAGGTGAGCGTTGCGGCCGACCGCCTCAGTGAGCGTGCCGATCAGTCCAGCTGGCCCCAGGCCGTCAAGGATGAGGACGGACGTTATGTCTGCGCTCGCGGCCCACATAATATTATTCGCGCTGCTTGTGAGTTTGCGCTCGAGGAGTTGCGTGGTTGCGATGTCTATCTTGGTTCTCCGTCTGAGATTGCCGCGACCCTTTATGCTCAAGCGTCAAGTCGGCTCGATACGTCTCGTCTCCTGTTCATTGATGACGAGAGTGAGCTTCCGGTTGTCGATCGTTTAGGCCTTGCTTCTGATGCCGAGGACTTTATCCGTATTTGTTCGGGTTTGGGTCTTGAGATGTCCGAGCGCACGGCCCATCGCATTTTGGCAGGGCAGATTAAGCCCGTTCGCGGTGTGACCGCGCGTCTGCTGCGCGAGCGTGATTCGTCCTCGCATGCGCCGGCTCCTGTCGATCTCGCGAAGGATCGTCGCGGGCTACGTATTGCCAAGGATGACATGGCACAGTTTTCGCGCGCTGTGGAACGCGACTTTAATGACCTTGCCGCCCGGTACTATCTCAACCTTTGCGGTGACCCAAAGATTCGTGTTTCGCGTGATCGAATCACCGTGACCTTTGATCTTGCCAAAGAGGAATAGTGCCTTTACCGAGTCCACTCGGTACGATACAGTTATTGCAGTTAAAACGTACTTTTAAATGCAGGAGTTTCTTCATGGATTGCCTGAAGGTATCAAGCAAATCATCGCCCGCGTCCGTTGCCGGCGCCATCGCCGGTATGGTCAAGGATGGTGTACCCGTCAACATCCAGTGTGTCGGCGCCGGTGCCGTCAACCAGGCCATTAAGGCCGTTGCTATCGCGCGCGGTTTTTTGATTCCAACTGGTTTTGATATTTCCTGCGCGCCCGTGTTCTCCGACATCCTCATTAACGGGGAGTCGCGCACGGCCATCCGCCTTTCTATCTACGTTCACCAGATCAATCGAGCTGCTATGGATAACGTCGTCATGGATGATGTTAAGCCTGTGGCATAGCTTCTGCTTGCCTTTTTTCGCTCCCTATCGTTAGGACTTATGCACATGGACCAGCGTTCCGTACGCGATATTCTTGCCGGTAAAACCTACTTTATCCGCACCTTTGGCTGCCAGATGAATCAGCACGACTCCGAGCGTGTGAGCGGTCTGCTTGATTCATATGGCTGCCTCATGGCGCTCGATCCTGCGCATGCCGATATCGTTGTCTTCATGACGTGCTGCGTGCGCGAGGCCGCCGATACTCGCCTGTATGGTCAGTGCAATTCCTGTAAAAGCCTGCCGCCTTCGCCTTCGGGCAAGCGCGTGGTTGCCGTTGGCGGTTGCATCGCGCAGCGCGATGGCGAGGGCCTGCTCACCAACGTCGATAACGTCAACGTCATCTTCGGTACACATTCCATCGCGCATGTGGCCGAGCTCATTGCCGAGGCGTTCCTTGATGGTAAGCGTCATATCCGCACCAATGAGCATGAGGATACGGATGCCATGAGCATGCCGTGGCATCGCGAGACTCAGTATCACGCCTGGGTGCCCATCATGACAGGCTGCAATAATTTCTGCACCTATTGCATCGTGCCGTACGTGCGTGGTCGCGAAAAGAGCCGCCCCTTCGAGGAGATTGTCGACGAGGTGACCGGTTTGGTACGCCAGGGCGTGCGTGAGATTACGCTGTTGGGCCAAAACGTTAACTCATATGGTCGCGATCTGTTTGGCAAGCCGCGTTTTGCCGATCTGCTGCGTGCCGTGGGCGATACGGGCGTGGAGCGCATCTTCTTTACGTCTTCGCATCCCAAGGACCTGCTGCCCGAGACCATCGACGCCATGGCCGAGACGCCTGCCGTTATGCCGCAGCTGCACTTGGCCGTCCAGTCCGGTTCGACGCGGATCCTCAAAGAGATGAATCGCCGTTATACACGCGAGGACTATCTGGGCCTTGTCGATCGCATTCGCAACCGCATGCCCGATATCGCGCTCTCGACCGACATTATCGTTGGCTTCCCGGGCGAGACTGAAGAAGACTTTGAGCAGACGCTCTCACTTGCCGAGACGGTCCGCTATGCTCAGGCCTATACCTTCATCTATTCCAAGCGCGCCGGTACCCCGGCCGCCGAGATTGACGATCCTACGCCGCATGAGGTTATTCTCGAGCGTTTCAACCGTCTGGTTAAGGTTATCGAGACCACGGCACACGAGTATAACCAGGGTGAGCTTCATACTGTGGTTCCGGCGCTCATTGAGGGAACGAGTAAAAAGAACGACGCGGTCCTGCTGGGCAAGAGTCCCAAGAATCAGACCGTGCATGCGCCTATCCCCGAGGGTTACAGCATCGATCAGCTTGTTGGCAAGATCGTTGATGTTGACGTTGACGTTGCCAAGACCTGGTATTTGTCCGGCTCCGTTGTGGGCGAGCCGCGCTAATGGTTTCTCCCGGGTCAGGTCTTTCCGCCGTTGCGATCGTCGGTCCGACGGCGGTTGGTAAGAGTGATGTTGCCGACCGTTTGGCAGCTCGTCTTTCGTCCGAAGTGCTGTCGTGCGATGCGATGCAAATCTATCGCGGCATGGACATCGGTACCGCAAAGATGGCGCCCGATGAGTGCACGGCGCCGCTGCGTCTCGTCGACATTGTAGAGCCGGGTGTGGCATATTCTGCTGCGCTTTATCAGGCCGTCGCTCGCGCGCATGTTGAACGTCTCCTTGGTTCGGGTTGCCTGCCGGTTTTTTGCGGAGGTACGGGGCTGTATCTCAAGGCCGCCCTCGATGAGATGGACTTTCCCTCGGGTGAACTTGAGGACGATCGTCGTGCGGGCTATCAGGAGCTTGCCGAGCGTATTGGCGAGGAAGAACTGCATGCCTTGCTTGCCGAGCGCGATCCAGAATCGGCTGCTGTTATTCATCCCCATAACGTGCGCCGTGTGATTCGTGCGCTCGAGATGAATGATGATGGTATCTCCTATGCACAGCAAAAAAGTCAGTTTAGTGTTCCGCGCGAGCATTATCATGCCCTATGGTTTGGTTTGACGCGTAATCGCGAGGTGCTCTACGAGCGCATTAATCTGCGCGTCGATTTGATGTTTGAGCAGGGTCTTGTCGATGAGGTCCGTGGTCTTATGGACCAGGGGCTGGGAGATGCCCTGACGTCGATGCAGGCAATTGGTTATAAAGAGATCATCGATGCTTTCAATGGCATGATGAGCATGGATGAGGCCCGCGAACTCATTAAGATGCGTTCGCGTCGTTATGCCAAGCGTCAGCTTTCGTGGTTTAAGCGCGATGACCGTATCGTGTGGTTTGATATGGATGAATGTACGATCGATGAGGTCGTTGAGGATATCCTGCATCGTATTGAGGCTGCCTAATGGCCCGTTTCCCCCTTGTTCCCACGGCACCCGAGCCCGAGCGTGCCATTTTAGTTGGTGTTGAGTGGCGCGACAATGCATGGCCACACGATCGCTCGCTTGATGAGCTGGAGCGTCTTGCCCACACAGCTGGTGCCCAGTGCGTGGCACGTTTGTCGCAGCGTTTGGTAAAGCCGTATCCTAAATCGTTTATCGGTTCCGGTAAGGTTGAAGAGCTGTGCGGCCTGGTGCATCGCATGGACGCCGATGTCGTTATTTTTGACGACGACCTGTCCCCCTCGCAGCAATCCTATTTGGAGAAAGCCGTGGGCGAGCCGGTAAAGATTATCGATCGTACAGCACTGATCCTGGATATCTTTGGCCTGCATGCTCAGACGCGTGAGGGACGCCTGCAGGTACAGCTGGCACAGCTTCAATATTTGTTGCCTCGCCTGCGTGGCATGTGGAGCCATCTCGCCAAGGAGCAGACGCGCGGCGGCATCGGCTCACGTTTTGGTCAGGGCGAAAGTCAGCTCGAGGTCGACCGTCGCCTCATTCGTAATAAGATCGCTGCGCTTCGTCGTGAGCTCAAGCAGGTTGAACAGCGCCGCGATGTTCAATCCAAGAGCCGCATTGAGTCACCGGCGTTTCGCGTCGCGTTAGCCGGTTATACCAATGCCGGTAAATCGACGTTGCTCAATCGTCTGACCGGCTCTACGGTACTTTCGCAGGACAAGCTGTTTGCTACGCTCGATCCGACGACGCGCTCGTATCGCCTGCCCGGCGGTCGCGGCATGACGATTACCGATACCGTCGGCTTTATTCAAAAACTGCCGCATGGTCTGGTCGATGCCTTTAAATCGACGCTTTCCGAGGTGTTGGGTGCCGATCTAATTCTCAAAGTCGTAGATGCGTCTGACGAGGATTATGAGCGGCAGCTGGAGGCTGTCGACCGCGTGCTTGATGAGATCGGCGCCGGAGAGCGTTTAACGCTTACGGTGTTCAATAAAATCGATCTTCTCGATAGCGTCGATCGATTGAGTTTCCGTCGTCGCTATCCGGAGGCCGTTCTATTCTCGGCCCAAACGGGCGAGGGGCTCGACGATCTCGTCGACCGGATTGCTCGCGAGGCAGCTGCCACCGATGTGTTGCTCTCCGCTGATATCCCGTATCGTGAGGGCGCTCTCATCACGCTGGTGCATGAGCAGGGAACCCTTCTGCATGAGGAATATCTCGAGGACGGCGTTCGCATTGTGGCGAAGTTGCCGGCTCGTATTGCACCGCGGCTCGAGCGTTATCGCACCGAGTAGACGAGCTCCAAAATGCCCAGAATGATGGGCTGATGCAGCAGATAAAAGGGGAGAGCGTGACGTCCAAGGCTGGCGAGCGCCGGCAGGGGGTTGGCGTAGGCCCAGCTAGGGACGGTCTTATCGATTCTCTGCGCTATGTGTGCGGCGAAGTATCCTGCAAGATACATAAAGATAAACGGGATGATGGGGTAGTAATCACCTGAGATAAACCCAGGGCTCGGAAATCCCAGCCACGCCAGGTAGGGGACAGGGTAGATCGTTTTGGGGATGCTCCAGGTGATTGCGAACAACATAAGGCATAGGGGCATGCCCCATCTCGCCGTTATCTTCTTAAGGACGGGATCGGTCAACGCCACGATGCCGGTGCATGCGGCCATGCAGTAGATGATGCCAAAATTAACCGAATCGTCGACTGAGACAAGTGTTGTTGCCAACCAGACAACGAGTGCTGCTAAGGCGTATTTGGCGGCACGTTTGATATTGTTGCGCGAAAGGGTGCACATCCAACCGGCGATAAACAAAAATACCCAGCTGATGCTGGCGCGCCAGATGTCTTGAAAGACTGACTGGGTAAACCAGGGCATATCCCAGCCGTACAGGTAGGCGAGATCATAGCAAGCGTGAAAACCTGCCATAGAAATCATCGTAAACCCGCGGACGGTATCAAATATGGTTATGCGTTTTTGCATTACGAGAACCGGCGCATCAAGCCGACGACTTTGCCCAGGATAACGGGATTCGTTGCATAGATAGGTTCCATGGTGTCGTTCTCGGGCTGCAAGCGCACACGCCCCTGCTCCTTGTAGAACGTCTTGACGGTCGCCGAACCATCAATCATGGCCACGACAATTTCGCCGTTCATGGCACTCTTTTGTTCACGGACGATGATGTAATCGCCATTGAAGATGCCGACATTGATCATTGAGCTCCCATGCACCTCAAGGATAAAGGAACCCTGATCAGTGGCGATTTCGGTCGGGATAGTAAACGTGTCTTCGATATTCTGCTCGGCCAGAATGGGAATCCCAGCCGCGACGCGACCAACGAGCGGTAGCGAGACCGTTCCGCGAGGTGCGGTGGGCTCGTCAGATTTAGAAATTGAGACAGAGGAACCATCCTCGTTAAAGAGTTCCAGGGCGCGCGGTTTGGTGGCATCGCGCTTGAGTAGCCCGCGCGCCTCCAGGGCAGAGAGATGGGCGTGCACGGTGCTGGGGGAGGAAAGGCCCACGGCAGAAGCCATCTCGCGCACGCTGGGCGGATAACCCTTCTCCTGCTGATATTCCTTGATGAAGTCGTAAATTTGCTGCTGACGCTTGGTAATTTTGCGAGCCATCAGGGCATCCTCTCTACCCATGTCAAACAAATGTTCGAATTTTGCTTGACAGGAACAACTGTTCGAAGATAATAATAACCGAACATTCGTTCTCGCGCTAGACATTTTTGTCCGCGCGGCTTGATAAAACTGTTCTCAGCAAAACACGCGAGAGGAGAACATGATGAACGTAACGAATATGGTCCAGGGAAACCTCGCCCTTAAGCTCGAGACGCCTGCAGAACCCACTTTTACGGTTGTTCAGGGTGGCCGCTCCGGCTTTCAGCCTTTGACCGTAAAGCCTGCGCGCAATCAGCAGGCTGTAGTCGCGCCGGCCCGCGTTGCCCCGAAGGTTCCGACGATTGTCGCCGTCGCCGTTGCGCTTACGCTCTTCTTTGTCCTCGCTATGTCGGTCTTTAGCGCTCGTCACGCCGCGTATGCCGAGTCCGTTTCCAACATTACCTACGAGACCATTCGCGTTCAGCCTGGCGATTCTCTTTGGTCGCTTGCCGAAGAATATCCAATCGAAGGCCTTTCCACGCAAGAGACTTCCGACATGATCCGTAGCGTCAATCATCTGGAGCATGGTTCGCTCGCCGCCGGTGCGCATCTTAAGGTTCCTGATCGTTCGTAATCATTATCGCGCTGCGCATGGTACCCTTGTTATCGTTTAAGAGGAGGTACCATGCGCTGTCCCAAATGCGGCAAGGCACATACCCGCGTCCTTGATTCCCGTATGCAGGAGTCAAATAACACCATTAAGCGTCGTCGCGAATGTTGCTCGTGTAACTACCGCTTTACAACGTTTGAGCGATGCGAGGACCCTATCGAGGTCATTAAGTCAGACGGAACCAAGCAGCGGTTCGATCGCAATAAGCTGCTCGTCGGCTTGATGCGAGCCACCATCAAGCGCGATATCGACACTAAGAAGCTCAATGAGATTATCGATGACATCGAGGTCGAGCTGCGCTCTCGCACGCTGACGGCCGTCACGTCCCATGAGTTGGGTGACATGGTGCTCAAGCGCTTGGCCAGGATCGACAAGGTTGCGTACATCCGCTTTGCCTCGGTCTACCGCGATTTCAAAGACGTCGATGAGTTTCTGCAAGAGCTCGACAAGCTAAGGTGATTCCATGTCCAACATTACCGTCAACATAAAGCGTCTCGATCCCACCGTCGAGCTTCCCAAATACGCCCATCCCACTGATGCCGGCTTGGATTTGCGCTCCAACGAGGACTGCGTCCTGAAGCCCTTCGAACGCCGTCTGGTCTCTACGGGGCTGGCCATCGCCCTGCCCGATGGCTACGCCGGCTTCGTCCAGCCCCGCAGCGGCTTGGCCATCAAGCAGGGCCTGTCTATAGTCAATACGCCGGGCCTCATCGACGCCCACTACCGAGGAGAACTCAAGGTTATCCTCATCAACCTGAATCCCTCCATTAACATTCAAATCAATAAAGGCGACCGCATAGCCCAACTCGTCATCCAAGAAGTCCCCACGGTCAACCTCATAGAAGTAGACGAACTGGATAAAACCGACCGAGGCAACGGAGGCTTCGGTTCCAGCGGCGTCGCCTAGGGACGCTTGTATCCCTCCCGCCCGGGGCTTACCTATATCATTCCATGCTCAAACATTCTCGCATCGCTTCGCTCGCTGCGAAACTGCGCGTGGAACGATATAGGTAAGCCCCGGGCGGGAGGCTACCAGCTTGAAACAATATTTACTTTTCTAGTAAGTCGATGCGATAAAGGGACGCCTCCTTTGTCGCATCGACTTACTGTATTTATATTTTCTGGGTCCTCTTTGCAGGTTCTAGTGGTGGGGAATCTGGTATAGCTGCTAGTACGTTAACGCAGCTTACCTACGGGAGGCCCCTATATATCGTCCCACGCGCAGTTTCGCAGCGCAGCGAGAATGTTTGAGCATGGGATGATATATAGGGGCCTCCCGCAGGTAAGCGGACAATCCAATGCTAGCGGATATGTGCAGGTTTTCCGCCCCAGTAGAAGCGGCAGAAGGCTCGTTTGCGCTTTTGGGGTTTGCCTACGAGCTCCATGGTTGCGATGGCTATGTCCTCGGCTGCGTGGGGGCGGCGTAGTACTTCGCCGTTGATGAGTAGGGCTTTGAGTGATTCGGGATGGTCGTGCAAGTGACGTAGGGTAACGATGAGCTCTCGTGCGGTGGTGACATGCATGCTGGCGCCCATGCCGGTGAGCATGGTGGTGTTGGCCTTTTCCTGGCCGTATGATTTGCCCAGCAGGATCATCGGCAGATGTGCGCATAGGCACTCGGTGACGGTGAGTCCGCCCGATTTGAGAATTGCCAGGTCGCAGCCGTGCATGAGGGCCGCCATGTCGTCGACATAGTCCAGCACCGTGACATTTTCGAGCTTCATGGCATCGAAGAGTGTCTTGAGGCGGGCGGCGTATTCCTTATCCTTGCCCGGCAAAAAGACAAAGTGCATGTCTTCGAAGCTGCGTAGGAAGGGGAGGGTGCGGTCCATCTCCGCGCGAAAGCGAACGTACGGTTGAGGCAAGCTGGCACCGGCCATTACCAGCACGACGGTCTTGTCGGTGGGGAGGTTGAACTTAGCTAGCTCTTCTTCGCGATCGTAATCCGTGTCGAATCCGGCGCGAATAGGAATGCCGGTAATGCGAATCTTTGTCTCGAGCACCTTGCGCGGACGCAGCGTTTCGGCCATAAATTCGTTGGCAACACAGAACAAATCGGTGTCCTTGTGGGGCCACCATCCCTCGACTTCGTAGTCGGTCGGTACGCAGATGACCGGATAATCGATACCCGTAATTACGCGGGCGCCCACGGCAACATTGGCTGCTGTGATGTGCGTTGCAACCACGGCTATGGGCCTGCGGCTACGAATATATTCGTTGAAGGCGGGGAACATAATTCGCGACCATGCCGTTCCGCCACCCCAGAGAAGATGTCCCGTAAGCGTATATCGCCAGGTCAGGTCGTAAATGGGGCGCGTGGCTCCCGTAAAAGAAGCCGCGGTCTTATTGCCGTCGAATTTAATACGTCCAAAATCAAGGATATCGAGCACTTCAATCTCAACATCCTCGGGGATGCCATTGGTGCCGCGGATGAGGCCGAATGCCTGCGCAATCGCATTTGCAGCGGCTTTGTGGCCCGAGCCGACGGAGGCGTGCACGATGGTCACGAGAGGTTTTTGCTTCGCCAAGAGCGTGGTTTGCTCCGATTGGGGAGTGCTGTGCGTGAGCAGGGGAGCGTCGTCGCTCGTCTGCGTTTGATCCATCGATAACTCCCCTTAATCTTTGTTTTGCAAAGAATCATTGTAGTGCATGAGTGTCACGTTTGCCTAAATTTGGGTATGAGCGCAAAGAACGCCAATCTTTCGACAGGAGGTCTCTTCATGACTACCCATCAGCCGATCGATGTTGCTATTATCGGTGGCGGCCCCGCGGGCTATGCTGCCGCCATTTACGCTGCGCGCTCCAACCTAACGACGACCGTGATTGAACAGGGCATGTCGGGAGGGCAGATCGCCACAACCAATGAGGTCGAGAACTATCCGGGCATTCCGCTACTGAGCGGCGCTGAACTCGGTGAGCGATTCCAACAACATGCAGAAGGCCTAGGGGCTCAGGTTGAATGGAGCATGGTGACGGGTGTCGATTACGATGCCGGCTCCAAATTGTTTACCGTTCATCACGATGTTGGTGATACGACGGCTAGGAGTGTTATCGCTTGCATGGGTGCCACGCCGCGTCCGGCAGGTTTCGCTGGCGAGGATACGTATCGCGGTCGTGGCGTTTCGTATTGCGCGACGTGTGACGGCATGTTCTTCCGTGGCAAACAGGTCTTTGTAATCGGTGGTGGCAATTCGGCATGCGAGGAAGCTCTGTTCTTGTCAGAAATCGCCAGCAGCGTGACCATCGTTTTGCGCCGCGATCAGTTCCGTGCCCCCGATGGTGTGGTTCAAAAAGTTCTTGCAAAAGATAATATTTCAGTTAGGTACCAAACTAGTATTGTGGAGCTCTCGGGCGAAGCCATGCCAACGACGATTACCTTTAAGGACAATGCATCCGGTGAGACTCATACCGATTCATTTGAGCCCGGCTCGTTTGGTATCTTTGTCTTTACCGGGACGCAACCCCATACCGAGCTTGTTGAGCATCTAGTCGATCTGGCGCCTGATGGCGGCATTCTGACTGATGAATCCATGGCGACCCGCACGCCAGGTCTATTTGCCGCTGGCGACATCCGTTCCAAGCTTTTACGTCAGGTTGTGACCGCCGTTTCTGATGGAGCC
>UQJA01000016.1 GCA_900541285.1 uncultured Collinsella sp. | reverse complement strand
CGTCGACATCGCGCGCAAGCTCGGGCCCCCTGCTGCCGCCGGCTACTCCAGCTACGGCAACCAGATCGGCCTTGCCACCGGTCAGGTCAACGAACTCTATCACCCCGGCTACGTCGCCAAGCGCATGGAGGTCGGCGCCGTCGTGGGCGCTACCCCGGAAAACCACGTGCGTCGCGAGTGCCCCGCCCCCACCGACAAGATCATCCTGTTGGGCGGCCGCACCGGCCGTGACGGCATCGGCGGTGCCACCGGCTCCTCCAAGACCCAGAACACCGAGTCCATCGAGACCTCGGGTGCCGAGGTCCAGAAGGGCAACGCCCCTGTCGAGCGCAAGCTGCAGCGCCTGTTCCGCCGCGGCGACGCCTGCCGTCTGATCAAGCGCTGCAACGACTTTGGCGCCGGCGGCGTCTCGGTCGCCGTGGGCGAGCTTGCCGACGGCCTGTATGTCGACCTTGATACCGTGACCAAGAAGTACGACGGCCTGGACGGCACCGAGCTCGCTATCTCTGAGTCCCAGGAGCGTATGGCCTGTGCCGTCGCCGACGGTGACGTCGAGGAGTTCATGGGCTACGCCGCTGAGGAGAACCTCGAGGCGACCGTTATCGCCGAGGTTACCGCCGAGCCGCGCATGCGCATGGCCTGGAACGGCGTCGCCATCGTCGACCTGTCCCGCGAGTTCCTCAACTCCAACGGCGCACCCAAGCACCAGGTCGCCCACGTGTGCGCCCGTAGCGTGTGGCAGCCCAGCTGGACCGGCACCACGCTCGCCGAGCGCATGACCTCGCTTGTCACCGACCTCAACGTCGCTTCCAACAAGGGCCTTTCCGAGCGCTTCGACTCCACCATCGGCGCCGCGACCGTGCTCATGCCCTTTGGCGGCAAGACGCAGCTCACCCCCAGCTCGGCCATGGTCGCCAAGTTCCCCGTGGACGGCGAGACCACCACGGCGAGTGCCATGGCATGGGGCTTCAACCCCTATCTGATGGAGGCCGACCAGTTTGCGGGCGCCTACCTGTCCGTGGTCGAGTCCATCGCCAAGCTCGTGGCTGCCGGCTTTGAGCACAAGCGCGCCTACCTCTCCTTCCAGGAGTACTTCGAGCGTCTGCGCACCGAGGCAGAGCGCTGGGGCAAGCCCATGGCCGCCGTCCTGGGTGCCCTTATGGCCCAGGTCGACCTGGGTGCCGGCGCCATCGGTGGCAAGGATTCCATGAGCGGCTCGTTTGAGGACGAGGCCGGCGAGCTCAACGTTCCGCCGACCCTGATCAGCTTCGCCGTCGCCGTGGGCAAGGCCGCCCGCGCCGTCTCGCCCGAGTTCAAGGGCCTCACGCACCGCGTCGTCCGCATCGCCCCCGCCACCTATGGCGAGGACTACCGTCCCGACGCCCAGCAGCTGCTCGCCGCGTTTGACGCTGTCGAGGCGCTCACTGCTACCGGCAACGCCCTGGCCATCTCCACGCCCGGCTACGGCTGCGGCGCCGAGAGCCTCTTTAAGATGTGCGTCGGTAACCAGATCGGTATCGAGCTTGCCGAGGATGTAGACGTGGAGAGCCTCTTCACCCCGCTCTACGGCAGCTTTATCGTCGAGCTCGCCGAGGATGCCGAGCTGCCCGAGGTCGCCGACGGCGTTGTCGTCGAGCCCCTGGGCACCACCGTCGAGGGCTATGTCATCGACACCGGCTCCGAAGTCATCGAGCTCGCCGAGCTCCAGGAGGCCTGGGAGAGCGGCATCGAGAGCGTCTTTGCCTACCGCAGCGCCGACGAGACCCCCGAGGTCGAGACCATCGACTTCCGCGCCAAGAACATCCACGTGTACGCCGGCGCCAAGATTGCCCGCCCGCGCGTGGTTATCCCCGTGTTCCCCGGCAACAACTGCGAGTACGACAGCGCCCGTGCCTTCCGTGCCGCCGGTGCTGAGGCCGACACCTTCGTGATCAACAACCTCACGCCCGAGGCCGTCGCCGAGAGCACCCACGAGCTTGCCCGCCGCATCCGTGCAAGCCAGATCGTTATGATCCCCGGCGGCTTCTCGGGCGGCGACGAGCCCGACGGCTCTGCCAAGTTCATCACGGCGTTCTTCCGCGCTCCCGAGGTCACCGAGGCAGTCCGCGACCTGCTCAAGGCCCGCGATGGCCTAATGCTGGGCATCTGCAACGGCTTCCAGGCCCTGATCAAGCTCGGCCTGGTGCCCTACGGCGACATCGTCGACGCCACGCCCGATGCGCCCACGTTGACGTTCAACACCATCGGTCGCCACCAGAGCCGTCTGGTGCGCACCCGCATCTCGTCCAACTTGTCCCCGTGGCTGTCGCAGTGCAGCCTGGACGACCCCTACACCGTCGCCATCAGCCACGGCGAGGGCCGCTTTGTCGCCAATGACGAAGTGCTCGCCCAGCTGATCGCCAACGGCCAGGTCGCCACGCAGTACGTTGGCGAGGACGGCAAGCCCAGCATGGATCTCTCCGTCAACCCCAATGGCTCCGCACTCGCCATCGAGGGCATCCCGAGCCCCGACGGCCGCGTCCTGGGCAAGATGGGCCATGCCGAGCGTCGCGGCGACAACCTGTACCGCAACGTGCCCGAGCATGTCCCCGGCGATAAGTTCATGCCGATCTTTGAGAGCGGCGTGGCCTACTTCGCTTAAACCTTTCCCATCGGGTACAATCCCTTCGGGTAACAACACCCGCCACCGACACATCCGGTGGCGGGTTCTTTTTTGCTTCGCGCATGTAGGAAGGACATCATGGAAAGCCGCAAGCCGTATCTCGCCACCCTGCCCGGACTCATCCTGGGCTGTCTTGTTTGCTGTGCACTCTGGGGATCGGCCTTTCCCTGCATCAAGATCGGCTACGCACTCTTTGGTATCCCAGCGCACGATAGCGCTTCGCAGCTGCTCTTTGCAGGTTTACGCTTTACGCTTGCCGGCGCCCTGGTTATCGTTGGGATGAGCGCGGCCCAACGCCGCCCCCTCATACCGCAAGCGCGCGACATCAAACCCATCTTTGTCTTGTCGCTCTTCCAGACTATCGGGCAGTACTTCTTTTTCTATCTGGGCCTCTCACGCGCCAGCGCCATGTCGAGCTCCATCATCGAGGCCAGCGCCAACTTCCTCGCAATCCTCTTTGCCGCCCTGGCATTTCACACCGAGAAGCTCAGTACGGCCAAGGTGCTTGGCTGTGCGCTGGGCTTTGCCGGCGTCGCGCTCGTCAACCTTTCGGGCGCAGATGGCACCTTTGGCTTCAGGCTCGATGGCGAGGGCTTTATCCTAGCCTCCACTGTCGCGGGTGCTCTTTCGACCTGCCTGATCGGTATCTTCTCGCGCGAGCACGACGGCGTCTTGCTTGCCGGGTGGCAGTTCTTGGTCGGCGGCCTGGTCCTCACCGCCATCGGCTTTTTGATGGGTGGCGCGCTCTCCCCCACAGCGATTGTCCCCGCCATCGCGCTCATCATCTACATGGCGCTTATCTCCGCGGTCGCCTACTCGCTGTGGTCGCGCCTGCTTGCCGTCAACCCCGTCAGCCGCGTCTCTGTCTTTGGATTTATGAACCCCGTCTTTGGTGTGGTGCTGAGCGCGCTGCTGCTCGGCGAGGGCGCTGGCACGAGCCCCGTTACCGTCATCGTTGCCCTGCTGTTGGTCTGCGGCGGCATCATCATCGTCAACAAACCCAAAAAAGCCTAGCGAGCTCACCTTTTTAGGGAGGGCATTCGCATACTTTAGCTTAATGGAGCACACTGGTTCTCGTTGATTTCGTACCGAGTCGCGGCGGCAGACGCCCGTCTTGCCGCACCGCGCCTGGGCATTATGGCCGGTGGCCCCCACAAACGCAAAAGGGGCGCACGACCATCGCAACGGTCGTGCGCCCCTTTTTTCTAGCGTATCTGAACGCCGGCTTTCTTCTTCTCGCGCTTTACGCGGTAGAGCTCCGCATCGGCAGCGCGAAGTAAGTCTTGCCAGGTATCGACACTATCGCCGACCCGCGCGTAACCGATGGACATCCGCAACGCATACGGCACCTCGGCACGAGCGAGCTCGTCGTCAATCGCCGAACACAGGTCTATGATGTCCTGTTCCGCCGCTGCCTTTTGGAGCACCACGAACTCATCGCCACCATAGCGTGCGATAAAGCCACCAGACGCCGAGCAGACTTCTTTGAGCGCAGCGGATATGACCTGAAGAGCGTGGTCGCCCTCCACATGCCCATAGCGATCGTTAATCTGCTTAAAGCCATCAGCGTCCATCATAAGCAGATATACATCTTCGGCCTGATCCACATTTGAAAAGAGCGACAGCATATAGGTCTCAAAACGGTTGCGGTTGTTGAGTCCAGTCAACGGGTCAGTAGAGATCAGTTGCTCCTGATAGACGATATAGAGCAGCAGGATGCTCAGCGTTATACCGACGCAAAGGCCCGGTACCGAAAACAAAACCTGGAAGGTACCGCCCACCAGAGCGGGAACCGCAAAAAAGGCGAGGGTGCGATAAATGGCCTTCTTTTGCAGGCTTTCGACTTTTCGAGCCTGAATAAAGGCATGCAAGGACGTATATATGACGTAGCAGTAGCTCACGATGGGCTGGATCATATAAGCAAAGCCGCGACGATATACGCCCTGTGCATCGATATAGAACATAGCGTGCGTCCAGTAGCTGGTAAATGCCAGCACGACCACCAATGCTGTTGGCAACGTTAAAAGTACCACCCTGTAGGGCGTGGTCAGGAGCCGTGAGCCCTGCATCGTCTCGGAATAGAAAAACCAAATGAGGCACGCGATGGCGAACAGCGAAAACGAGACCGCGTTGGAAATCCAGTTGGCCGTGATGCCTACAGGAGTGCTTACGCCGTCCGAGAGCGTCCAGATCATATCGAAGAAAATGTAGGCAGCAGACGTGTAGCCCAGCATGCTAAACAAAAGCTGCTGGGTGCTCGAGAACAGGGAGCGACGGCTTCGTACGGCAAGCCCGATAAGAATAATCATGCACAGCAGGAATATCTCGATCTTGAGTGCCTTAATCACTAGACGCCCTCCCTTCAATATCCAAGTGGCCAGAATCGCCCGAGTCGCGCCCAGGCGCCAAACACCCCTTTCTCCGCAGGGGTAAAGGGAATCATAGCAGAGCGCCCGAACGTCACTGCAGAACAGCCACCGTTCGGGCGCCCATACGGCGCGAATTGCACACGCCGGCTTGATTGACTCGCGTCGACGATTACTCGCCGTCGATGTCGGTCGCGACGGCCTCCTCAATAGCCTCGACGCCTTCGACCGACAGATCCTCTTCGCCGTGGCAGAACTTCTTATCGACCCAGCCGGTCAGAATCGGGGCCATGATTGCCGTGATGATGACGGCGGTGGCGATCTGCGCATACGCGGTGGGCGCAAGCTCGGCATAGCGCGGCGCGACCTCGGCAAGAGCAACCGGCGTGGTCATAGCCGTGCCGGCGATGGTGGAGCAGGCAACGGCGGCCTTGCCGTTGCCGCCGCACAAGCGCTCGAAGGCAAAGGTGATGGGGCCAACGATAAAGAGGGTGATGAGGCCCAGCAGGATGCCCGAGATACCGCCGGTGATAAAGCTCGACAGGCTCATGGACGCACCGAGTTGAAATCCGATGACAGCGATCGCGGGATTGGCGCCGGGGACCAGCAGGTTCTTGATAAACGGGAACAAGTTGCCCAGGACCATGCCGATAACAAGCGGCAGGATGGATCCGATGATGGTGCCGACGGGGATATTGGCGAGACCCGAGACACCGAGGATGATCATCGTGACGGCGGGGCCGGCCGTAAAGAACAGGATACCGACAGCGCCCTGCTCGGACTCATCGCCGAACTCGCCCATGATGCCCGTATAGAGTGCCATGTTGCAAAACGTAATGCCGCCGATGATAGACACGGAGCTCAGACCCAGGAAGTTGTCGTTAAAGAAATATGCCACTCCTAGGCCGAGAGTCGCTGCGACGACCAGCTTGGGAATTAGTACGACGATGCCGGTCTTGATGGCGCCCGGCGTGGACTTAAAGCTGATGCCGGCGCCCACAAACAGCAGAATCGCGGCGACGATGGTATTGGAGCCACCGCGGCAGGCAGCCGTAAAGAAGCCGCCGATCTCAAAAACCTGCGGGCAGAAGGTGTTGAGCAAAAGACCGACGATCATCGGATAGATCATGATGTCGCCCGGGATGCGCGGGACCTTGAATTTCTTTTGCTCGTTGGCGGTTGCTTCCTGTGCCATGAAACCCCCATTTCCGCTGACGGGGTACAAAAGCCCACGTCACGCTTTGCTACAGTAAAGTTTGACCATGGTACCAGAAGAAATAGACCAGCTCGGTGAAAAATTCTACAAGTTGGGATGGAACGAGATTCGGCGCCCGCGACGCCAGCCCTATATAAGGCTCAAGACGATATAGAGCACGATGCCCGAGACGCAGCACCACAGCATCGATTTTGTCTTGACCGCCACGGCCACGACGCCGGCGGCCGCAATCCAGGGAACCAAGGCAGGCCAGAATCCCGCGTCGAACGCGCCGGGGTTCACCAAGTCGTTGGCGACCAGCGCGGCAAAGGCAGCGGGCGGGATATAGCCCAGGGCCTCGGTAATGCGGGGCGACAGGGTCCGCCCGCGCAAGGCGAACGCCGGCGCGATGCGAAAGAACGCGATAGCAGCCCACGACGACAGCCACAGAACCAAGAACTCGTTAACGGGCATCGCGGGCACCTCTTCCGTCAAATACAGCATCGCACGCCAGCGCAATGGCAATGCCGACCACGACGCTTGCCGGCACGGCAATATTCGTGAGGCCCAAGAACTTGCATACGGCGACGGACACCGCGCCCGAAACCGCTGCGACAACGTTGCCGCGCGACAGTCGCTGCGAAAAGAGCAGGCAGATAAAAAGCGATGTGCAGACAAAGCCCGCAATAGCGGTGGGGACATCGACAACAGTGCCGACAACGGCGCCCATCGTGCACGAAACGCCCCATGTCGCGATGAGGATCGCGTTGAGCACAAAGGACTCGCGCGGGCCCCAATCCTCCCCTTCAACCAACTTGGCAAGCGAGATGCCATATGCCTCCTCGGTAAGTGTCGCGGCAACAGCCAGCGTCTGACGCTTCGAGGCACCCCTCAGATGCGGCGCGATCGATGCCGAGTAAAGCGCAAAACGCGAGGAGATGGCGGCAACGCTCGCGATAATCGAAGGTGCCGGTACGCCCGCCAGCCAAAGATTGCAGATCATAAACTGACCGCTGCCCGTCACAAACGTGCTGCTCAGGGCAAAGACCATCCAGGGCTCCATTCCCGTCTGTCCCATGATCATTCCGCACGGCGCGCCTATTGCAACATAGGTAAGCATCACTGGCCAGACGGTTCTAACGATTTTGAGCACCATACGCTTCTCATCCTGACAAGGTCTCCGAGCCGCATGTAGCGACACGGCAGAATCATCATCCGACAGCAACCGAGTTCACCTACAATTGCCACCGGATCGAAAGACACAACTTTTTAGGAAGTCATTATGACAGCTATCGATCGAGACCGGGCGCGCGCGGCCTTCAAAAGCTACACCGATGCCTACGACGCCACCAACCCACGCATCGCGCTCAAAATCGAGCATACGTACCACGTGGCCGAGGCATGCGATGCCGTAGCGCGCGAGCAGGGCTGGTCGTCAGAAGATATTGACCTGGCATGGCTTTGCGGCCTGCTACACGATATGGGCCGCTTTGAGCAGCTGCGACGCTGGGACACCTTTAAGGACGCCGAGAGCATGAGCCATGCGGCGCTGGGCATCGAGGTCCTCTTTGGCGAGAATCCCGCCGATGCACCCGCCGTAACGAGCATCCGCGACTTTATCGATGACCCGGCAGAAGATGAGCTCATCCGAGCGAGCATTGCCTATCACAGCGATTTCCGTCTACCCGCGCAGCTCGACGTGCGCACGCGAAGCTTCTGCGATATCGTGCGCGATGGTGACAAGATCGACATTATGCGCACCATCGCCGACAGCACCGTCGAGACCATCCTTAAGGTGGATGAGGACGCATTTCTCGCCAGCCACTTCTCGGCACCGACGCTGGCCGCCTTTGACGAGCACCGCTGCGTCACGCGCGATGAGCGCGATGAGCCCGCCGACTTCTTGGTGGGGCTCATCTGCTTTATGTTTGAGCTCGTCTATCCGGCAAGCCGTGCGCTGGCGCGCGTGCAGGGCGATATCTATCGCCTGCTCGACGCGCCCTTTGGCATTACGCGCCCCTTTACCGATCCCGCCACGCAAGCGACCTGGGAGCGCCTAAAGGACGAGATGCGCGACTGGCTGGCGCGCGCCTAGCGCTCAAGCTGGGCCAGTAGCTCCTCGACGACCTCGACGGCATCGCCGACAACCTTGTACTGGGCAGCACCAAAGATGGGGGCATCCGGGTCCTCGTTGATGGCGATAATGCACTCTGCCCCACCGATGCCGGCAAGATGCTGGATGGCGCCCGAAACACCGATACTCACGAGAAGTTTGGGCGAAACCGATACGCCCGTCTGGCCAATCTGATGGCGATACTCCAACCAGCCGGCCTCCACGACAGGTCGCGTGCAGCCAAGCTCGGCTCCCAGAGCCTCGGCGAGCTTTCGCATCAGGGGCAGATTCTTCTTGGAACCAATGCCGCGACCCACCACGACCAGGCGCTCGGCATCGGCGATCGAAGCCTGCTGTCCCCACTCCTCGGCGGGAATCGAGATCTCGACACGAGCTTTGACGTCTTCTGAAAGCGTTACCTGGGTAATCGTTCCAGAACGGCTGTAGTCGAAGTCGGGCGCCTTAAAAATACCGGGGCGCACCGTGGCCATCTGGGGTCGGTGATTGGGGCAGATGATGGTGGCCATCAAGTTGCCGCCAAACGCCGGGCGCGTCTGCTGCAGCAGACCCGTCTCCGTATCCATCGAAAGCACGGTGCAATCGGCCGTAAGGCCCGTCTGCAAACGTACGGCGACACCAGGTGCCAGCTCGCGACCAAAGGCGGTCGCGCCGTAGAGGATGGCCTCGGGCTTGCGCTCGGCCACCAAATCGCAAATCAGACGGGCATAGGTCTCTGCGTCGTTTTGACACAGACGCTCGTCGCGACAGACCACAACTTCATCCGCACCGGCACAGACCAGATGCTCCAGCTCCTCGAGCGAGCTCTCGGGGCTCATGCCGACCAATGCCACCAAACGGCAGCCGCGGGCATCGGCAAGCTCACGGCCCTTACCCATCAGCTCATAGGCAACAGGAGCCACTGTATCGTGCTCGTCGGTCTGCACGAATACCCAGATGTCTCGATATGTATCAAGGTCCGCCGCGCCGGCGGCCTCGTCACGCTCGATCGAGATAGCGTTGACGGGGCAGGCATCGACGCACCCGCCGCACAGAATGCAGCCGTCGGTTACGCGGGCACAGCGGTTGGGACGCCCACCCTCCACCACAATGCCGCCCGAGGCGCAGGCACGGACGCAGCGACCGCAACCGATGCAGGCTTCGCTATCGATATTCAATCCGCTCATCTATGCCATCCCCTCGATAATCTTGGCGAGCTTTTCCGCCTGCTCGGATGCCGTGCCCTCAACGGTCTCGCACGTTTGATCACGGTCGGGCACAAACGAGCGCACGACCTGTGTCGGCGACCCGGCAAGACCGCAACGCGCGGGGTCGGCGTTCACGTCGGCGGCACTGACCACGCGCACGTCCGCCTCCTCCGCCGCGCGAATACCGGCAATACTCGGCATACGCAACTGGCCAATCTCCTTGGCAGTCGTCATCGCGCACGGCATCTCAAGACACACCGTCTCCTCGCCGGCATCGCATCCGTGAACGAGCGCCAGCGAGCCACACGTCGTAAAGCCCGCGCTTTGCACGCAGCTCACGTCGGTCACGCAGGGAATCTCAAAGGCACCGGCAAGCTCGGGACCAATCTGGGCCGTATCGCCATCCACCGCCATCTTGCCGCAGATGAGCAGATCGAAGTCCTCGTCGAGCGCCTCGATGCCGCATTTGAGAGCATAGGTGGTCGCCAGGGTATCGGCACCTGCAAAGGCGCGATCGGTCAGCAGCAGCGCGTCGTCGGCACCTCGAGCGATGCAGTCGCGCAGCAGCAACTCGGTCGCGGGGATGCCCATCGACACCACCGTTACGCGCACGTCCATGCCAAAGCCGATAAAGTCGTCTTTCAGCGCCAGCGCGCATTCCAAAGCGCTCGCATCAAAGGGATTAATGACCGTCTGCTTGCCATCGCGCACGATGGTATTGGTCTTGGGGTCCATCTTGACCTCGGTGCTGCCCGGCACGGCCTTGACGCACACCACCATATGGAAATCGCTCATCTTCACGCACTCCCTTTCTGGACGAGCTCATCCAAGAGCTTCTCCGAAAACAGGTTGCCGCGACCCAGCTGCCCGTCGGGATCGAGCTGGAGCTTGAGCCGCGCCGACTCGACCATGGCCTCGTGACCGTACATCGTCTCTAAGAAGCCCGCCTTGATCTTGCCGACGCCGTGCTCGGCAGAAACGGCACCGCCCATAGCCGTTACCTCCGCAGCCCACTGGGCAAACAGCTCGCCACCGCGACGGTAGTCCTGCGCATCGCGCGGCAGGATGTTCACATGCAGATGGTTGTTACCGATGTGCCCCCAGGCAGCAGATTCAAGCCCGCTTTCGGCCAGTGTGCGGCGATAGAGGGCCACGACATCGGCAAGGCGTGCATTGGGCACCGACATGTCCGAACCCAGTTTGGTGATGGTGGGATCCGTGCGGCGACGCTCGTCGATAAGCATGTTGACGCTCTCGGGCACCGCGTGGCGGAAGAACCGCTGGCATTCGCGATCGACTTCGGTGCGCGCGACCCATGTCGCATCGTCGCTGCCGCCCGCAAGCTCTAGTACCCACCCCAAGTGATACAGCTCCTCAGTCGCCTGGGCTTCGTCGTCGCAGTCGAGCTCCACGTAAACACAGACCTTAGCGTCTTTGTCGAGCGCCGGCAGCGAGGCGAACGCGGTCGACTGCTCGCGCTGGCGACGTAGAATATCCAGGGCGCCAGCGTCGAAGTACTCGATGGCAGCCGCATGGGACAGGACGGGGCGCACGGAATCGGTAAAGGACACGGCCTTGTCTTCGCTATCGAAAAAGCAGCTCACACCCCAAACGACCGCAGGCGCCGCCTGCAGGGCAATCTCGAGCTCGGTGATAACGCCGAGCGTGCCGCAAGCACCGATAAAGAGGTCGATGGCGTCCATTTCGTCCGCAACGAAATAGCCTGAGGCATTTTTTGTCTTGGGCATGATGTAGTCAGGAAGATCGAGCTCGAGTGCACGGCCCGCTGCCGTCACGAGCGACAGGCGGCGGCCCTGGGCAAAAGCCTCGCCGCGCTGAAGCTCAAGCAAATCGCCATCAGCCAGCGCGACGTGGAGTCCCGTGATATGCGGGCGCATGGGGCCGTAAGCGTAGCTGCGGGCGCCGGAGGCGTTGCATGCCGCCATGCCGCCCAGACAGGCAGATGCCTCAGTGGGATCGGTGGGAAAAAACTGCTCCGGGGCCTCTTGGAACTCCTCGTAGGCCTCAAGCGATGCCTGGTCCCAACCAGCGATCGGCAGCACCTTCTTGCTCAGCTGCTTGCGCAGCTCCGAGAGCACGACGCCCGGCTCCACACGCAGTAGAAAGCGGCCTTGTTCATCGCGGCGAAGGCCCAAGTAGCGATTCATACGGGAAGTATTGAGGATATGCCCGCCGTGGGGCACGGCACCGGCGGCAAGGCCGGTTCGGGCGCCCTGAACCGTTACCGGGACACGCTCGGCATGGAGCTTTTCCAAAATGGCACGGACCTCGTCTTCCGTTGTCGGAAACGAGATGCTCGAGGCCTCGCCCGATGCGCGAGACTCATCGCGACCATACTCTTCGAACTCGTCGGTGAAGGGTTTGATGGTTACAGACACGCGAACTCCCCTTTAGCTAACTACAGTGTTTGCAGGGAGATGTTACCGCATCGTTTCGTCGACGTGTTCGAGACCGTCTCCATAATTGGCGATTTTTACGTTCGTGCAATTCGGCGAGCGGCTTGATTTCCTCGGCAGACGATGGTTTTCTTCGACGGCGTCCGAATTCGGTGAGAAGACCTCGCAGGTAACGGAAGACCGGCAGACGATGCTTTTGACACATATGGCCCCGCCGTCGCCGACCGCGTGATTGTCGCTCGAAAAAAGTTGGAGTATTTTTTGCCGCCTTTTACCTGCGGAGACGCCAATCCGTCAAGCATTTGGTTAGAAATTGGTCAAGTAGCGGCTGATACGGTCGGCGTCGACAGCCAAAACCGATAGAAGTTTTGGCCCCAGAAGCAGGGAGGTTCCCATGGCATATTACTGGCCCCAGTACGGCATCGCCATCGAAGTCGACGACGATCCCCATCTCCTGCCTTTCGACGAAGAGGCATTCCCCGATACGACGGTCTACCACGTTACCACCGATGTGATCTGCGACCCTGAGTCGTTCTCGGCGCTCGCCCACCACATCGCACGTATCCACGACATCGAGCTCCCTCCCGACTTCGACGAGCTTGTCTACTCGCGCCGCCTGATGCTTCGCATGCTCTTTGGAGCGGACCCGTCCACCTTTGCGCGCATCTATACCGCCAAGGATGCCGCATGAGCGCGAAAAAGCCACCCCACTTTGCAGGTCTGAGTCGTCGCAAGAAGCCCATCGTTGCCTGCTTGGCCATCGTCTGTGCCCTTGTCGCCGTAGGACTATACGCTTGGCAGTCGCAGCCCGTACCCGAGGCGGGCGCTTCGGTTACGACGGCCGAGGGCAAAACGCGTCAGGAAATCCAAGATGAGCTCGACGCCATCGTCCGCGACAACATGATGACGATTTCGGTCGCACCGGTCGCTCAGCTGCAGGAGGACGGCAAGCTGCGCGTCAACGTGCAAAACGTCCAAGACAACAAGTTTCCCCAGCGATTCCGCGTCATCCAAAACGACGAGACCATGTACGAATCCGGTGTGGTCGAGACCGGCAAGACAATCGAGACGTGCCCCGCCGGCGACATCAAAGAAGGCGAGGCGTACATCGAGATCCAGGCACTCGATGCCAAGACCCTCGACAGCCACGGCAATCCGACACGTGTCAAGGTACGAGTTGAGCAAGCCGAGAACTAGCCTTCCGGCCGACGCGGCACCGCATGCAATTCACCAGCATTCGTCCAATCATCGCGGGGACGGCCCGCGGCGAATAGAAAGGAACGACCATGGACATCACCAGGAACATGAACGGAGTCAGAGCGCTCGTCGTGGGCACAGGGCTCGCGCTCGCGCTCGCAATGGGCGCCGCCCCGACGCCAGCTATGGCAGCCGGGCGCGTTGGAACCACGAAGGTAATGGTCAGGACCGAGATCGACAACGTTGAGTTCAAAGTTCCGACGGTTATTCCCTTCGTCGCCAAGGCCGACGGCACGCTTCAGGGCCCCTCAGAAGACGCGACCACCATCGACAATCATTCGGCCTACGGCATCCATGTCACCAACATGAAGATCGACGCCATGAACACCTGGACCATTGCCGCCGACGCCAAGGCCGGAACCGCGCAGAACTCCATCGACTTTAAGGTCGGCCCCGACGGCGCGCTCCAGAACGCCAGCGCCGCAATGCAGGGGACGGGCCTCGATCTTTCCAAGAATGCAGCCTTCGACATGGGCTACCAGGGCATTGCCGGCGGCACGGACAAAATCAAGCTCAAGACAAGCGGAAACGTCGCCCGCGTCACGCGCGACATCTTCCGCGTAACCGGCGAAGGCGATCAGGTTGCGACGATCACCTGGACGGTCGAGCCCGGTGCGCACACGGCATAAGGCCGTCGCCCTGGCCGCCGCCGTCAGCATCCTAGCGTTTGGGCCAGCCATGGCCTTTGCCCAGCAAGAACAGGCGCAGGCCGCCACGCAAGTGACGGTCAACCTCTCGGAGCTCGACCGCGGCGACCGCGAGGAACCGTTGGCGCAGACAGGCGATGGACGATGGCTCTTGGCAGCAGGCGCCACAGCAGCAGGCGCAGGAACCGCCGGCCTCGGTCTGCACATCAAACGCAGCCAGAAACAAAACATGGACAGGCCGCACTAAATTAGCTAAGGAGACCCCATGGCATCGAAGAACCTTTTGCCCGTCGTCGCACTCTGCGGCGCGCTCGCAACCGGAACGCCTGTCGCCGCTTGGGCGACTCCCGCCATGGCGGACTCCTTACCAGCAGCCCTAAGTTCCGCACCAAATCCGTCGAGCGCCATTGCGTGCGAGCGTTTTTCGATCGCACAGGCCGCGATCTCAACCTCGGGATGCCTTCGTCGTAATACGGACGACTCGATAGTCGTGGATATCAAGCGTTCGAACAAGGCAAACGGCTCCCAGGCGGGGTGCGCCGTCTGCATGTGGCGCTCGGTTGTGCTCGATGCGGATGGCGATCCATGCAATTTAGAGCTGCGCATCGACATCGCTTCGGTCGATGACTCGGCGAACGGAGCGAAGGTCGCCTTCGACGGTACGTTTTTTGAGAAAGGAGGCGGTATATGTCTGGGCTGCGCCGCCGCGAATGCAGACGGCACGCAGCCCACCCTCTCATTCACGACATCGTTGCGACTGACCAAAGCCGACACCGATGCCATCGCGGCGGGAGAAGCGTCCCTGCTGTTCTACGCCGTCAGCACCAAAGACACAGACGCTCATTTCGAGAAGCCAGCCGGATCACTCAGCCTTACACGAGGGATAGAGACAGGCCCTATTGAAATCGATGCCCACGCGCAAAGCAGGCAACGCATTCTTGCCGACCCGGCGCTTCTCGAAATGGAGTGGAACGGATCCGGAGCCATCGGAATTCTTCCCTCCGCGCTTGACGCCAAGACGCTCCCCTCAAACGACGAACCCATCAACGCAACCATACAAGAAGAGAGCGCGGACAAAGAAGCAGGTGCGGGCGACACGCCGTCGCCGACAAACGGCATCCCAGCTTCTCTCGAAGCACCGAATGAGCCCGCTAACGATCCAAACGATCCCGAGCTCGCGGACAGTCTGGGGCTTGCTGATCCTCAAGAGATCGATGAAGGTAACTGCTGCGTGCTTGCCGCGCTCGACCACACAGAGGTCATCGACGCTGCGGACATCGAAGTTGCCGCCGCCAATCAACCCGTCCGCAAGTCGGCCATCATCGCATTTCCCGAATCCATCGAAGTCGTCTTTTTGCCATCGGGCGAGGTCGTGGCCCCAACACTGCTCACCTTGTTGGGCGCCAAGAATACTCGAAACGAAATTAAAAAGGTCACGGTTGTCGACCCTGCAACCACCGCCAAGCTGCGTCTATACGCCGTTGCTCCAGATGGAGGCAAGACCTTGGAATTCGATGGCGACACACTCCTAGCCTGGCGACGTCTGGTCATTATGCAAGACGTCTCGTATCAGATCGAACTCGAAGGGTTTGATCGTGCCCGCGATGCCAATATCATCGCCGCGGCTATTGAATCCCCACAGCGGCTTATGACACTGCGCTTTGACTACTATCCCTATGTCCCGACAACCACCTGAGGCTTAAATGCTGCGCATCATTCCTAACACCACTTATATAACCGTATTAGATGAGTCGCGATGTGCCTCGCATTTCGTTCTGCTACGATTGCCACGTTGGCATCAATACAGGAGGGCTCATGCCGGGCTTGGGAACAATCATCAACGTTGTGCTTTTAGTTGCGGGCGGTCTTTTGGGATTAGCGGGCGGCCGCTTCATTACACCGCGCATCCAAGACACGCTCATGAAAGCATCGGGGCTGTGCGTCCTGTTTATCGGCCTGGGCGGCACCATGCAAAAGATGCTCCTTATCGATGGGGAAGCGCTGGCGACCACCGGCACCACCATGCTCATTGTCTCGTTCGCCCTCGGCTCGCTCATCGGCGAGGCCGTCAACTTGGAAGCCGCCATCGAGAACCTTGGCGAATGGCTCAAGCGCAAGACTGGCAGTGAGGGCGATAACGAGTTCACCAACGCTTTTGTCTCGACTTCACTCACCGTGTGTATCGGTGCCATGGCTATCGTGGGATCAATCCAAGACGGCCTGCTCGGCGACTGGTCCACGCTCGCCCTCAAGGGAGCGCTGGACTGCATCATCGTCTGCACCATGACGGCCTCGCTCGGACGCGGCTGCATCTTCTCGGCCCTGCCCGTAGCCGTGTTCCAGGGGACGATCACGTTGTTTGCCGGCGCGCTCTCCCCCATCATGACCACAGCAGCCCTCAACAGCCTTTCGCTCGTAGGCTCCATGCTCATCTTCTGCGTCGGCGTCAACCTCATCCGTCCTCAGACCTTCCGCACGGCCAATATGCTCCCCTCCGTCGTCATCGCCGTCATCTACGCCCTCCTGTTCTAAATCTATCAACGCAGCGGCATCCCGAACACCTGTTTGATGCTGTGCTATGATATGAGGTCACCGAAGCTGCGTTAGGAGAGGAGAAGCGGTGGCCGACCAGGACATCAAGATGCTCATCGAGCGCATTATGGCCGAGGCCCGGACCCATCAGTCCGCCCGCTTCTCAAACGAAATCTACGCAGACGAGCCGATTCTCAAAACCGGCCGACAGATGCAGAATTTCCTTCCCGACCAGTACCGCAAGATGCGCGAGATATCGCGTTGGCAAGAAGACCCCAAGGGCGGCGCGGGCCGCTGGCTATCGGAGGCCGAGCTTTTCTACCGCCAAGGCTTGCTGATGGCCGATTTCGAGGACGACTGCCCCTACAACGGCACCTTTAAGTCGTACTTTCCCACCTACAACGCCATGAGCGACCGGCAGCTGCGCGGCTACTTTACCTGGCGTGCCCAAGTGCGCCGCGGAACCGTCGAGGAAACGTCTACGTCCTTTGCCTTTCTGTATCTCTATGAGCTGATTTGCGGCATTGGCGTAGATGACCCGCTCGATGGTTTTAACAAGATCAAGGCCTTTTGGGATGCCTACCGCGCCTTCGAGCCCGGCATCGACCGGTTTGCACGCGTGTGGTTGCAGGACTACGCCGTGTTCCACGGGCTCGACCCCAAGCTGCTTCGTGATTCTAAAACCGTCATGTTCGATTACGCCCTTATCGAGCTGCGGCGCGCGGCACGAGACCTTGTACCAGCACCGGCGCCGTCCGGCCAGACCCCTACGCGTCGCAAAACCTCCGAGCCCACGCTCCCCCTTCCGCCCGATGAGGTGCGCGAGGAGCGACTCATGGCCGCCATCAACGCCCTCTCCACGTACAACCTAAGTAGCTCGCGGCTCGACCGCAGCCACCACCGCGATCTGCGCCACGTGGCATGCGCCGTGTATGTCCGCATGGCGCGCTACTATGACACGCACCGAAAGACCGGCATCGTGGCGAGTTTATTTGGGGAGGAGACGGCCATGCCCTACACCATGTTTGCCTCGGCCGTATTCTTTGCGCCCGAGCGCCACGAGGACTGCGAATACCGCCTGGATCCTATCCATATCTACCGTTGCCAAAACGGCTTTTGGGAATGCATGCGTATCCATAGCAGTAGGCAAAAGAGTAGCAAGCTCGGTGAAATGATGCGCGCCTGCGACCAACGCCTGCGCCTGGCGCTGGACCCCGCCCATCCCCTTAAGGAAGAAAAGGTCCCCAAATATCTGGCCAAGATTATCGATGACGAGATTGTGGCATGGCTTTCGTGGGACGCCGCACACCAGCCCGTCAAGATCGATATCGATCTGAGTCAGCTGGGACACATTCGGAGCGCCGCCGTGCAAACGCGCGAAGCGCTTTTGATCGACGAGGAACGCGAGGACGGCGCACCTGTGGAAGCCGAGGCGACGCTTATAGAGCAACCGAACACCGAGTCTGCACCCGGCATGACTGCCGAACCTGGCGAGATGACCATACGGCAAAACGAACCCGACGAGCCGACTGTCTCCACCGAAGAGTTTGGCGTCGTGGCGCCGCTCCTCGCGTCTGTGGACGCACCCGTAACGCCCGCGCCCACCGAAGCTGCAAACAAACTCGCTCCCGCCGAAGATACCTTCCTTCGCGCGCTCCTCGAACAAAACGCAGCGCAAGCGACATCGGCAGTGGCGCACTCGGGCCAAAGCGAAGATATGCTCGTCGACAGCATCAACGAGGCGCTCTTTGACCTGGTGGGAGACACCGTTATCGAATTCGGCGCGGCAGGGCCGCAGATTATCGAGGACTACGAAGCAGACGTGAGAGGATACCTAGACCATGAGTGATACCGCATCCGCAGCACCCCGCGTGCCCAAGCGCGTCGCTGCCGTCATTCTAAACTCGCTCAAGGGCGGCGTGGTCCCGCGCATCGGCCTTCCTTACATCACCGTAGGGCGCGAGGTCGAGATCCGCGCCCTGCTCACCGATCTGAGTCTCATCGCCGACGGTGGCGCGAGCTTCCGCTTTCTGGTCGGTCGTTACGGCGCCGGCAAGAGCTTTTTGCTCCAGACCATCCGCACGCACGCCATGGGCGAGGGATTCGTCGTCGCTGATGCCGACCTGTCGCCCGAGCGCCGCCTGCAGGGCGGTCAAGGACAGGGCCTTGCCACCTACCGCGAGCTCATCCGCAATATATCGACCAGGACGCGCCCCGAGGGCGGTGCGCTCAACCTTATTTTGGATCGCTGGGTCGCCTCGTGTGCCGACGTCGACGAGTCGGTCGTCAATGCCCAACTGGCCCCACTCGAGGAGATGGTCCACGGCTTCGACTTCACCCGCATGCTCCGCCGCTATCGCATGGCCGTCTCGGAGGGTGACGAAGAAGCTATGAGTCGCGTGACCAAATGGATTCGCGGCGAATACCGCACCAAGAGTGAGGCACGCGCCGAGTTGGGCTCCTCGACCATCATCAGCGATGACGACTGGTACGACTACGTTAAGCTCATTGCGCGCTTTTTGGTCTGCAGCGGCTACAAGGGCATGCTGGTGCTCATCGACGAGCTCGTGAATCTGTACAAGATTCCCAACGCGATTACGCGCCAATATAACTACGAGAAGATCCTGACCATGTACAACGACACGCTTCAGGGCAAGGCGCAGTACCTGGGCGTAATCATGGGTGGCACGCCGACCTCTATCGAGGACCGCCGCCGAGGCGTGTTCTCCTACGAGGCCCTGCGCAGCCGACTCGCTCAGGGCCGCTTTGCGCGCGAGGACCTTAAGGACATGCTCGCGCCCATCATCCGCCTGCAGCCACTCACCTATGAGGAGTTGCTGGTGCTGATCGAAAAACTCATGCAAATTCACGCCGGCTACTTTGGCTGGACGCCCACGCTTACCGAGAAGGACTTGGTGGACTTCCTCAAGATCGAGTTCGGTCGTGTGGGAGCCGACACGCATCTGACGCCGCGTGAAGTCATTCGTGACTTTATCGAGCTGCTCGACATCCTATGCCAGAACCCCGACGCCAACGTGGCCGAGTTGCTGCAAAGCGTCGGCGGCGACGCGCCAGCAGCCGCAACAGACGACACCGGCACCGCAGGCGGCGACCGTAACTTCGCCGAATTCACCATCTAACCTGCCAAAAAGGGACAGGTTTATTTTGGCAGGTTTTATCTGGGCAAACGTCGATGTTGCAATTCGACGACCCATTGCCCGTTGCGTTTGATAACCCGTTGTTGAAAGGAGGCCCCGTGAACGCCTTTGCCCGCTACGCTCCGTTTATCCAAGACTTCATCTACACCCACGATTGGGAGAGTCTGCGCTCTATCCAGGTTGCAGCGGCAGACGCCATCTTTAACACGCAAGACAATGTGCTCCTGACGGCATCCACGGCTTCCGGCAAAACCGAGGCAGCCTTCTTTCCCATCCTGACCGAGTTTTGGGAGAACCCGCCCGCGAGCGTGGGCGCCCTCTACATCGGCCCCCTCAAGGCGCTCATCAATGATCAGTTCGTCCGTCTCAACGACCTCTGCGAAGAGGCCGATATCCCTGTCTGGCACTGGCATGGCGATGTCTCGCAGTCGCACAAGGCTAAGCTCATCAAAAAACCGAGCGGCATCTTGCAGATTACACCCGAGTCGCTCGAGGCGCTCCTGATCCACAAGCACATGGCGATCCCGCGCATGTTTTGCGACCTGCGCTACGTGGTCATCGATGAGGTCCACTCGCTCATGCGCGGCGACCGTGGCGGGCAGACGCTCTGCCTTATCGAGCGGCTCTCGCGCATGGCCGGCGTGCAGCCTCGACGCATTGGCCTTTCGGCCACCATCGGCGACCCCGAGCGCACGGGCGCTTTTCTCTCACAGGGAATGGGGCGCAACTGCGTTATCCCCCGCTTTGAAGAACCGCGTCGCGTGTGGCGCATCTCCATGGAGCACTTCTACAACTCGGGCCCCCAGGCACAGCAGCGGGGATTCGTGGGCACAGGTCCTCAAGAGGCCGAAGTGCTTGCGTGCGAGCGCATCGAGGCGGCATCCGCGGCACTGCCGGCCGACACCCAAGACATGCGCCACAGCGGACAACTCACACAAGAGGAGCGCCGTCAACGTCGTGAGCGGGCACGGGGCAAGGCCGCTCCCAAGGACCGCCAAACTTCCTCGGCCCCCGAGGGCGAAGTCGATATCCCCCAAGCACCCGAACAGGCATTACTCAACCCCACCGACACAGCACCAGACAACGCCGACCCCGGCATGGGCTATATCTTCGAACACACCCGCGGCCGCAAGTGCCTGGTCTTTGCCAACTCGCGCGAGGAGGCAGAGGCCGTATGCTCCATGCTGCGTAGCTACTGCGAGAGCCGGCACGAGCCCGACCGCTTTCTCATCCACCACGGCAATCTTTCGGCATCGCTGCGTGAGACGGCCGAGGAGCTCATGCGAGACGAGGAACAGGCGCAAACGACCGTCACCACCTCTACGCTGGAGCTCGGTATCGATATCGGCCGCCTGGAGCGTGCGTTTCAGATCGATGCGCCATTTACCGTCAGCTCCTTTTTGCAGCGAATGGGCCGCACGGGACGCCGCGATCTTCCGCCCGAGATGTGGTTTGTCATGCGCGAGGAAGAGCCCGAGCCGCGCACGATGATGCCCGAGACCATTCCGTGGAAGCTCCTGCAGGGCATCGCGCTCGTACAACTCTATCGCGAGGAAAAGTGGGTCGAGCCGCCCGAGCTCGATCGACTCCCCTACAGCCTGCTCTACCACCAGACCATGTCGACGCTTGCCAGCACCGGCGAACTCACGCCGGCAGAGCTTGCCCAGCGCGTACTCACGCTCAGTTATTTCCATCGCGTCTCGGCCGATGACTATCGCGTGCTGCTGCGCCACCTCATTAAGATCGACCATATCCAGGTCACCGAGGGCGGCGGGCTCATCGTGGGTCTCGCGGGCGAGCGCATCATCAACAACTTTAAGTTCTACGCCGTGTTCCAGGAAAACGAGGAGTTCACCGTTCGCAGCGAATCGGCCGAGTTGGGTACGATCGTCAATCCGCCACCGCCCGGTGAGCGCATCGCCATCGCCGGACACTGCTGGATTGTCGAGGAAGTGGACTGGAAGCGCCACACCGTCTTTGCCACGCAGGTCAAGGGCCGGGTGCCGGCCTACTTTGGCGACTGCCCCGGCGACATCAATACACACGTACTCGAGCGCATGCGCAAGGCGCTCAACGAGCACGCGACATATCCGTACCTCATGGGTAACGCACGGGCCCGCTTGGCGCAGGCTCGCCATACGGCCGAGATTTCGGGTGCGGGAACTAAACCGCTCATTAACCTGGGCGGCGACACCTGGGTACTCTTCCCCTGGTTAGGCAGCTACGCCTTCCTAGCACTCGAGCGCATGCTTAAAATCAAATGCGCCGCTGAGTTGGGCCTTCGCGGACTCGACCCATCACGCCCGTACTTTATGCAGTTTAAGATGAAGGCCGACGAAGAGACGTTCTTTGAGGTGCTCGCCGCCGAGGCCGAGAAGGACTTCGACCCCATCGAGCTCGTCTATCCTGGCGAGGTGCCTTACTTTGACCGCTACGACGAGTTTGTTCCCGAAGAGCTCGTGCGCAAGGGCTTTGCCGAAGGTGTGCTCGACATAGAGGGCATGAAGCAGCGCGTTCTCGGCTGGCGCGACCACGCCTAAGACCAGTCTTTTTGGGACGGGGAGACCTATTTGTCGTGAAGGACGGTGCCGAGGAAGTCGGTGTCGAAGGGCACGGCTTCGGCAAAGGCGTAGTTGCCGTCGCTGGCGATGAGCAGGTAGTTTTCCTCGCCGCCGAACTTCGCATCGCCACATGGGACCACCCAGGCGTGGGCGAATACCTCGAGTGCCGTGGCAGTGCAGTCGCGCAGAAACGTCACGTCGCTCCCCTCGTTTGCGCTCACGATATTGGCAACGTAGATACCCCCGGGGTTCAGGCTGCCCCGCACTAAACGCAACGCCTCAACCGTCGCCAGCTCGCGCACAGGCTCGGCACCGCCAAAGCAGTCGCTCACGACCGCGTCATAGCGACGATGGCCCACGCTCGTAATGCCCAAATATGAACGAGCCTCGGCGGTTATCACCCGCAGACGATCGCCCGCCGCGCGCTCCAGCTCGTCTAGGTAGAACCAGCGGCGCGCCAGGCGCGTAATCTCTCCGTCATACTCGATGACGTCCATGCGCAAACCCTCGTGCGACATCAGAGCGAACTTAGGATAGGCAAACCCGCCGCCGCCCAGCATAAGCATGCGGTCGATACCATGCCCGTAAGCATCACGCATTGCGTCCTCGGCCTCAAACACATCGTCAAATGCACGATAGTACGCAAAGACCGGCTCCGCCCAACGATCGCCAACATAGCTCGCGCTTTGGTAGACGCCGCCCTGCACGAGCACACGGACCTCGTCGCCGCCCTCGTCGTGCACGCGCTTCACACGCGCCAACCCATTGCGGGTTCGCGCAACCTGCAGACAGGCAGCACGAACAGCGACAGCGGCCGCACCAAGCGCCGCGGCTCCCAGAGCAACGCCGGCAACGACGCCGGCAGAAACACTCGGCTTGTTCATCTAGAGCTCCTTTTGCAGATAAAGGCCATGGTCATAAAATCCAAGATGGCGATAGTACTCGCGTGTGCCAATTGCGCTAATAACGTTGATACGCGCATAACCCGCATCCCGGGCAATCTCGCACGCACGCTCTACGAGCAAACGCCCCAACCCATGATGCTGCGCCGCCTGGCCCTGGTCGCCCACGCGTGCCGCCATGCCATACACGTGTACCTCGCGAATCATCGCCTCGTCCGGCGTCGTCGGCAACTCGTCCGCATGCGCGGCAACAAACGAATGGTCGGGCAGCGACAACCGCAAAAAGCCCGCGATCTTGCCCCGCGGCGTCACCCACTGCAAAAAGCGCTCGTAAGTCACCGGCGTCTCGTACGCCACTTCCTCATCAAGAGAAAGCTCATCCAAGTCGGCACCCGCGGTACTGATCTCGCGATAGCGAATCTCGCGCACCACTGTGCCTTCTCCACGAGCCGCCAAGCGATTCTCGACGAGCTGACGCAGGTTGGGCTTCTTGTTGCCCACCATGATGTCATCGGAGCTAAAGTCGCGGATCATGCGACTGATGCGGCAGAACGCCGGCGTCACCACGATGTCATCGGCCAGTACATCGAGCAGCTCCTCCTCGGTATAGGGACGCCACTTGCCACGCTCATAGCAGCCCACCAGACGCGAGCCCTCGATGAGTGCACACGGATAGACTTTGACCTCGTCGGGCATAAAGGCCCCCTCGGTCACAAAGCGCTCGTAGTCGCGCTTGTCCCCTTCGGGCGTGGCGCCCAGCAAGTTGAGCATAAAATGCGCGTGAATCTTAAAGCCAAACAGGCGCGCAAGCGAAAACGCCCGCTCGATCTGCGCCACCGAAATGCGCCGCTCGTTGATATCGAGCAGGTGCTGGTCGAGGCTCTGGATGCCCATCTGGATCTTGGTGCAGCCCAGGCGGCGGATAAGCGTGAGGGCCTTCGGCGTTACGGCATCGGGGCGCGTCTCGATAACGAGTCCCACCACGCGATGCTTCGCCGTCTCGTTGATGCGCTGTTGACGTTCAAGCTCCTCCATCGTTGCCGTCTGCCACTCGGCGACTTCGCCCCACGGCGTACCGGGGCCGTACAGACGACGCACCGCACGGTTGTAGCCGCCCACGGCAGCATCCACACGCCCCTGGTCGTCGGCAACGCCGGCAGCAAGCTCGACCTCGTCTGTCGCAATGCCGGCTGCCCGATAGCGCTCGCGACGCTCCGCTACCACCGGCGGCAGGGCATCGGCGGGAGCGTCATCGAGCAGGCGCCCCGCCTCGGCACGACTGATGCCCGGACGCGCCAACATGGGGTTTGCCGCCACGCCGGCGACGGCATCGTCATTGAGCGCACGGAAAAGCTCCGACATAAACCACGTCTGATACCCTTCCGGATAGTCGCTCCAGGTGCCACCGAGCACGATGAGCTCTATCTTATCGGTCGCATGCCCCATCTGCGAAAGCGCCGTCAAACGGGCGCTCACCTGCAGATATGGATCGAAGCAGTTTTGCTCTGCACGGGCGCACGCCGGCTCGGCGTGCAGATAGCTTTTGGGCATGCGCAGGTCGTTGGGGCAAAACAGGCAATCGCCCGAGCACGGCCACGGCTTGGTGATGACGGTAATGGTCGCTACGCCCGAAGCCGTGCGACGAGGCTTCATGCGTAGCACCTGCAGCAGTTGACGCTCTAGCTCGGCGTCGACATTCCATACCGTCCAACGAGCCGGCTCCTCGCGCTTCACCCGCTGGGAAAACGGGAGGGAGGGGCGGCTTGGCCGACGGAGTAGTG
>UQJA01000015.1 GCA_900541285.1 uncultured Collinsella sp. | reverse complement strand
CTTCGAAATGTTCGAAAGCCCGCTGCATGGCCCGCTGTTCGGCGCACAGCTCCGAGGTGTGCCCTTCGTGGGCCCGGCGCCATTCGCGTTCGAGCTGCATGCACTCCCCGAACCGCTCGCGCGTGAGTTGCTCGTACCGGAAATCGGGGTATTCCGCCATGAAACGGTTGATGTGGTTGCGTTTGGGCTGGTACCTGCGTCCCGTGAGGTTGCGCAGGTCGTCGGCGTTGTAAACGTAATCTTCCATCCCGCGGTCGGATTCGAACGCGAACAGCCCGGCGTGCATGTTGCGAACCATCTCGCGCCCCTCGTCCGTAAGGCCGATGATGCGCAGCCGCTGGCCGTGCGCATGGGCATCTTCGCGCAGGGCGGGGATGATCCGGGCGAAATCCCCTTCGCCGACGGGTTGCATGTACCCGATCTTCTCCCCGCCCCCGATCTGGAAGCGGATCACCAGGAAGCCGTCGATCTCGGCCCAGGCACTGCGATACATCGCCTGCCAACAGTACATGTTGGCGAATGCGAGGTCGCAGTTATAGATGCCCGAGGGCATGGTATAGCGCTCGATGGTCTGTTTATCCTCGAGGCGCACGGGTTTGAATTCAATCATTTGCCGTATAGCTCTTTTTCTCGATATGGGTGTAATACTGCTGGACCAGCGCCCGGAAATTCTGTGCCAGACTGTCGGCGGCCGGGGTGGCCGGGCATTCCTGCACATTCATGTCCGAATCGTCGAGCACGATTGCGCCTTCGCCGGTCAGCGCGCGGAACCGTCCGTCGTAGCTGACCGACCAGCGGGGCCGTTGCGGTTCGTTCAGCACGTCGCGCCCGAATGCGAAATAAGGCTCCCGGTTGCCAGTGAGTCCCAGCAGGGTGGGCATGATGTCCAGTTGCTGCGTGATCTCGCCGACCTCGCCCCGCAGGGCGCCGTCGGGGGTGTAGATGAAGCCGATGATGTGCATGTTGCCCGGGTAGGAGCGCGTCTCCTCCGCGAATTTCTCCGACGACACGTGGTCGGCCACGAAGACGAAGATCGTGCGGCGGAACCACTCCTCGCCGCCGAAACGCTGGAAGAAGAGGCGGAACGCCCGGTCGTCGTAGGCGACGCCCTTGTGAATCCGGGTGTAGCCCTCGGGCAGCGTCGCGGCGTACTTTTCGGGTACGACGAACGGGTGGTGCGACGAGAGGGGGAACAGCGCGGCGAAGAAAGGTTCGGGCATCGCCGTCAGCTCCTCGCCCGTGAATTGCAGGAACTCTTCGTCCCAGATGCCCCAGTAGCCGTCGAAATCCCTTGTTCCGTGCTTCGCCTCGTAGTCCTCGCGGCTTACGAGCCGCTCGACGCCTGCCGAACGGGCATAGGCCCCGAAGCCCATCGAGCCGCGTTCCGAGCCGCAGAAGAAGGCCGTCGCATAGCCTTTGTCCGCCAGCATGGCGGGCAGCTGGCGGCTCTCGCCCAACGATTGGGGCATCAGTACGAACGGCGTGCGGAACGAGGGGATGCTTCCCAGCACCGAGGGCATGGCCTGGATCGAACGCGAGCCGTTGGCGTACATCCGTTTGAATGTCAGACCGTTGCGCATCAATGAATCGAGGAACGGCGTGAAGCCTTTTTCCGGGAGGTCGGCGTAGAGTTCCGGATGGAGGAACGCGGAGTGCTCGGCCGACATGCTCTCCATGACGAAGACCACCACGTTGCGTCCTTCGAGCGGTGCCGCGCCGACCGAGCCGGGACGGTGGACGGGCGTGTAGATACCGTCCAGTTCTTCCGGTGCGAAGTAGCGTTCGTAGCTGATCTTTCCGCCTGACCCCACGGTGCGCAGGATGCAGAAGGGGTTCGAGAGGATCAGGTTGGCGCGGGCGTTGTCGGAGGCGTAGAGCGTGGCGTTGGAGAGCGTGACGGGGCGCGTCATGCGCGTGACCCCCCCCCGCATTCCCGCTACGGAGAGCAGGGCGGCGACGACGGCAGAGCGGTTCGGGGCGCGCCTTGCGGCCGCCGGCCAGCGCCAGCAGAGCGATCAGGCCGATCCCTGCGAGCAGCAGGGGGATGTTCTCGGCCATGAATTTGCCGACGAGTTGCAGCGAATTGTCGTTGTCGGCGAAGAAGATCTCTTCGGCCGTGAAACGTTTCTGCGTATAGCGGAAATAGACCGCATCGCCGAGGTTGACCGCCACGACCAGCAGGGCGTTGACGACGACGTAATAGAAGTAGAGCATCCGCTGCCACCAGCGCCGTTCGCGCAGATGGAGCGGGATGAGCGAGAGCACGATGAGCAGGGCGTTGGCGTAGAGCACCGACACGGTGTCGAACAGCAGTGCACCCCTTGCGAGTGCCGGTAGTTCGGCGTCCGCGAGGGGGCCGATGCCCGCATAGTTGTAGCGCCAGAAGATCGCACGACAAATCGCCAGCACCGCATAGAGCAGCGCCAGCCGCCACGCCAGCAGGGCGATATGGCTTTTCAGCAGCCGTTTCATGATCTCTCTCGATCGGGGTGTTCGCACGCCTGCCGGCTCCTGCACCGGCGAGCGGTCACTGCCTGCGGCCTGCTACTCGCAGGCTTTGAGCGACATGTCGAGCGAACGGATCTGGTGCGTGAGCGCGCCCACAGAGATGAAGTCCACGCCCGTCTCGGCGTAGGTGCGCAGCGTATCGAGCGTGATGCCGCCGCTCGACTCGGTTTCGCAGCGTCCGGCGACCTTTTCGACCGCCTTGCGCGTCATCTCGGGCGAGAAATTGTCGAACATGATGCGGTCGACGCCGCCCGCCGCGAACACCTCGTCGATGTCTTCCAGCGTGCGGACCTCGCACTCGATGGGGATCGTCTTGCCTTTGGCCGCGAGGTATCGGCGCACACCTTCGATCGCGGGGCGGATGCCGCCGGCGAAGTCGATGTGGTTGTCCTTCAGCAGGATCATGTCGAACAGCCCCATGCGGTGGTTCTCGCCGCCGCCGATCTTCACGGCCATCTTGTCCAGCACGCGCATGCCGGGCGTGGTCTTGCGCGTGTCGACGAGCACAGTCTTGGTGCCCTCGAGCGCTGCAGCCATCTGGTGCGTATAGGTAGCGATGCCGCTCATGCGCTGCAGGTAGTTGAGCGCCACACGCTCGCCCGAAAGCAGCACGCGCGCGTCGCCGCGCACCTGACCCACATGGTCGCCGGCGTGCACCTCGTCGCCATCGGCAACGTCGAGCAGCACCGAGCTCTGCGGATCCAGCAACTCAAAGGTGCGGGCAAACACATCCAAGCCGGCGATGATGCCGTCGGCCTTGGCGATAAGCTCCACCGTGGCGGGGCGCGCCGTGGGACACACGCTCGCCGTGCTCACGTCCTCGAACGTGATGTCCTCGCGCAGGGCCTGCAGAATCAGATCATCGGCGACGAGCTTCATGGTAATGGGATTCATGGTCTACTCCTCCACGGCCTGCGTGCCGGCAGCACGGGCCAAATCATCGATTGCCAGGGTGTCGGCGCTCAGAGCGCGATGACGGCCATCGAGCGCGGGATCGCCCGCCTGCTCCACGGCCAGCGACTCGCCGGTACGCATGCACCACGCGGCGCGACGACCCCAGACCAGCGCCTCGAGCAGGCTGTTTGATGCAAGGCGATTCTTGCCGTGAACGCCATTGCAAGCCGTCTCGCCCGCGGCGTAGAGCTCTGGCATCGAAGTGCGGCCGTCCTTATCGACCCATACGCCGCCCATAAAGTAGTGCTGCGTGGGCGTAACGGGAATGGGCTCGTCCAAGATGTCGCGACCGTCCTCCAGGCAGCGCGCGCGAATGTTGGCAAAGTGCCCGGTCACCACATCGCGCTCGACGGGGGCAAAACTCAGCCACTCGTGCTCGGCACCGTCCTGCTTCATCTGCTCGCGAATAGCGGCGGCGACCACATCGCGCGGCTGAAGCTCATCGGTAAAGCGCTCGCCGGCGGCGTTGAGCAAAATCGCGCCCTCGCCGCGGCAACTCTCGCTGATCAGGAAGGTGCGACCCGGCTGCGGCGAGAACAGTCCCGTGGGGTGAATCTGCACGTAGTCCAGATGCTCCATCTTAATGCCATGCTCCTGAGCGATGTAGCAGGCATCGCCCGTGAGCTGCGGGTAGTTGGTCGAATGGTCGTATACGCCGCCGATGCCGCCCGTTGCCCACAGCGTGTGGCGGGCATGGATCTTAAACGGCTCGCCGGCATGCGCGCCCTCGGCGGTATTTACCAGCTCGTCGGCGGGACGAACCGAGTTGTTCTCGTCCACGGGAACGGCGACGACGCCGGTGCACACCGTGGCACCGTCACGCTCGCCCGTTAGGATGTCGGTCATGGCCACGTGCTCCAAAATCTGCACGTTATCCAGCTTGCGAACGGCCTGGAGCAGCTTGGTCGTGATCTCCTTGCCGGTAATATCGGCATGGAAGGCGATGCGCGGACGGCTGTGCGCGCCCTCGCGGGTAAAGTTGAGGCTGCCGTCGGCCTTGCGCTCAAAATCCACGCCCATGGCCAGCAGGTCGTTGATGACCGAGCGGCTCGAGCGGATCATGATGTCGACGCTCTCGCGGCGGTTCTCGTAATGACCGGCGTGCATGGTGTCCTCAAAGAAGGCATCGTAGTCCGAGCCTTCGGGCAGCACGCAAATGCCGCCCTGCGCGAGCATCGAATCGCACTCATCGACCGAGCCCTTGGAGAGCATGATCACGCGCGTGCTCGTCGGCAGGTTGAGAGCTGCGTACAGGCCCGCCACGCCGCAGCCGGCAATAACGACGTCGCACTCCATGTCGGGGTATTGTTTGGTTTTCACAGGAATCCTCTCCCTTGTAATGTGGCATAAGGGACTGCCCCTCATGTCACATTGTTCTAGCGCGCTGCGTACTCGAGCATACGGTCGAGCGTAAGTTTTGCCTGGTCGGCAGCCTCGTCCGACACACCGATCTGCACCTCGCCCTCGCCCGTCTCCAGGCAGTGCACGAGCTTTTCGAGCGTGATGAGATCCATGTTGACGCAGGTGGGCTGCACCGCGGGGAAGTAGAACTTCTTGCCGGTGCTCTGGCAGCGGCGCTCGAGCTCGTAGAGCACGCCGCGGACCGTCACGATGATGAACTCGCTCGCGTCCGACTCCTCGGCGTACTTGATGATGCCGGCGGTGGAGCCGATGTAGTCGGCCTCGGCCAGGACGTCGGCCTTGCACTCAGGATGCGCCAGCACGAGCGCGTCGGGGTGGGCCTCCGTCGCGTCGACGATCTGCTCGACGGTGATGATGTGATGGCGCGGGCAGTAGCCGTTGTTGAGAATGACGTGCTTTTGCGGCACCTGCTCGGCCACGAAGCGGCCCAGGTTTTGGTCAGGGATGAACAGGATGTGCTGCTGCGGCAGCTCGGACACGATCTTGACGGCGTTGGAGCTGGTGACGCACACGTCGCTCCAGCTCTTGATCTCGACCGTGGAGTTGACGTAGCACACCACGGCCAGGTCGTCGCCGTACTCGGCGCGCGCCGCGTCGACCGTCTCGCGCTTGACCATGTGAGCCATGGGGCAGTCCGCGCCCGGCTCGGGCAGCAGCACGGTCTTAGTGGGATTGAGCAGCTTGGCGCTCTCGCCCATAAACTCCACGCCGCACAGCACGATGGTCCGCTGTGGCAGGCTCTTGGCGAGCTTGGCCAGGTAGAAGCTGTCGCCGACGTAATCGGCAACGGCTTGGACCTCGGGCGCCACGTAGTAGTGCGCCAGGATTACCGCGTCACGTTGGGTTTTTAGTTGCTGAATGGCCTCGACGAGTTCTGCGGGCACCAGTGCCACGCGCTCCGTTGCCGTCGTTGCCGATGCCAGGCCGGCCGCGATATCGCGTGCAAGCTCCGACGCATCCATGTTCGCGCTCTGTGCCATCAAGGCCCCTCTCTTTTGGCGAATCTTGGGGCTTTAGTATGACACCTAGGTTTACAGCTGACAAGACAGCTGTAAACCTAGGTGTAAAGTTGAAATAAAGATTCAATCATGTGGCAGGTCCATTTTTGAACTGGCAAGCTGAGGCTAGCCGAGCTCTCGATAGCGCAGGAGGCATCTTTCGCCACCGCAATACCGCTTGGCGCGAGTTGCACGCCGTGGGGCGCAAACGGTCCGCACCTCCGCAAGCGGCGCGTGCCCGATGTGGCAAAATCGAACTACTTAAGGGGGCCGAATGCTCAAGATTATTGCCTGCGACGATGACGTCGCTTTTCTAGATAGACTGCACCGAATGATCGATCGTTGGTCGACCGAGACGGGCACGGCGGTCGATATTGCGCTCGTCACGCGCGGCGAGGACCTACTGGCCCGCCATGCCGCATCGCGCGCCGACATCATTCTGCTCGACATGATCATGCCGCTCGTCAACGGCATGGACACCGCACGCGAATTGCGCCAGGCCGATACCGCCGTGCGCCTGGTGTTCCTCACCTCGTCGCCCGAGTTCGCACTGGAGTCCTACGAGGTCCGTGCCTTCGACTATCTGCTCAAGCCCGTGACTTACGAACGCCTGGCGCAGTTACTCGACGAGCTTTCGAGCATGCGCCCGGCGGCAACCGACGAGCTCGTGATCAAAACGTCCTTTGGCTACCACGCCCTGCGCCTGTCCGACATCGAATATGCCGAGGCGCGCAACAAGCACGTGGTCTTCCACCTGCGCGACGGACGCGATATCGAGGCACTCGAGTCGTTCCGCAGCGTCGAGGACCGCTTGGAGCAAAACGCGGTCTTCTTTAAATGCCACCGCAGCTACCAGGTCAACCTGCGCAATATCGATCACTTTGACCGCACGGACATCGTCATGCGCTCGGGCGCTTGCATCCCGCTTTCGCGCAGCTGCAAGCAGGGATTCCAAGACGCCTACTTTGCGGTGCGCTTTGAGGGTGGAAGACACTGATGGTCTCCTCGGTCGAAATGATCCTTTGGGCAATCCACCACGCCACGACGTTGCTCTTTGGCGTCTTTGCCTCGGCGGCGCTGTGCGGTATCGAGATCAACCGGCGTCATGCGCTTGAACTGGTGCTGGTCGGCGCCGTAACCGGATGCGCATTTGGCCTCGCCAATGCCGTCGGCGGAGAGCTTTTCGCCCGCCAGGTATATCCGCTCGTCGTGCATCTGCCGCTCATCATCTATTTGTGCGCGCGCTACCGCCTGAGCCCGCTGCTTGCCGTGCTCGGCATTACGAGTGCCTATCTGAGCTGCCAGTTCAGCAATTGGATGGGCATCGCCGCATTTGCCGCAACCGATTCTCAGATCGCGTACTATCTGGCGCGCATCGCGACCACACTCGCCGTCTTTGCCGTCCTGCTGCATTGGGCCGGCGACATCGGTCCGCGCTTGGCGATTAAAAGCACCACCGAGCTGGGCATCCTTTTAATCCTGCCGCTCGTCTATTACGTCTTTGACTATGCCACCAACGTCTACACCACGCTGTTCCACTCGGGCTCGGTGGTAACGGTTGAGTTTTTGTCATTTGCGCTCTGTGCGTTCTATCTTATGTTTCTTGCCGTTTACCTACGCGAATACGAAGAAAAGGAAACCGCCGAGCGAGAGCGCTGGATGCTCGAAACCCGCGACAGCGCCGCCATCAAAGAGCTCGAGGCTTGGCGTCAATCTGGGCGCGAGCTGTCGATTCTGCGCCACGACATGCGCCACTTCCTACGCGGCCTGGCCGCTTTAATTGAGGAGGGCCACACCGACGAGGCGCTCGATCGCATCGACGAACTCTGCGAAGCCGGCGACCGCACCGCCGTACGCCGCTTCTGCGCCAACGAGACCGTAAACATCGCGCTTTCGTCATTTAACTCGGATATCAATAGAAACGGCATTACCGCCAACCTGCGCGCCGCCGTACCCGAAACCATCCACGTAGGTGACGCCGACCTGTTTAGCGTGCTCTCAAATGCCTTGGAAAACGCTATCACCGCCGCAAGCGCCGCACCCCAAGGAAAGCGATTCGTCGACCTTGACCTGCGATTAGAGGACGGCCAGCTGCTGCTGTTAGTTTCCAATACGTTTGACCGCGCGCCGCGCATGGTCGACGGCATGCCCGTGACCCGGCATGCGGGCCACGGCTTTGGCACCAGGAGCATCAAACTTGCCGTGGAGCGCATGAATGGCAACTGTCAGTTCCGCATTAGCGGCGATCGGTTTGAGCTGCGCGCTGTGATGTAGAAGTGCGGCGCCGATCTCGAGGCGCGCCTTGCCCGCCAGGCAATCGCTCGCCGGCGCCAATCCGCTACAGCGGAGCGGCCGCCGGGGTCAGTTGCTTGATGTATGCCCACATGCGCTGCTTAGCGGCCTTGTCGGTGAGTGCCGCCTCAAAGCCGTCGAGCGCGAGCACGCGGCGGCCCTGCACATGGGCGACCAGGCCGGGCTTGAGCATGGCGGTGTCGAAGTCATCGATCGCCACGAGCATATCGGCATAGGTCTCGCGCATGGCATCAGCCGCGTTGTTGTCGAGCAGTAGCACCGCCTCGGGGTCCAAGGCCTCAAGCGCCTCGCGGAACAGCTCGCACGGCAGAGTCTCGCCCACCGCGATCGCTCCGTCACCCACGCCGGCGACGCTTGCCAGCACGCAAAAATCCTCGGGCGCGTAGCCGATGGCCCCAAGCGCCTTGCGCAACGCCGCGCCATCCGGGCCGGCGGCAAGCTCGCCACCCGAACGCTCGGCCTCGTCCAAATCGCCTTTGACCAGCACAATCGGCGAGCACGCGTTGCCCGCGATACGCACGCCGCGACCCGCGAGCGATGCGAGCTCCTGCTCGGTCGCCTGGGCGATGGCTTCTTTTTTCTGGCTTTGTGACGTGGGCATGCGCTCTCCAATCGTTTGCGTGGCCACCATTATATAAAAGAGCCGCCCGCGAGTGGTTGCTTTGCGGGCGGCTGGGTATAAGCACGGTCGTACTGAGTTTTACGCGGCCGGACCGCGTCGCATTATGGAGGTCACCATGGCTGACATTAATCAGATTACCCCCGAGAACTTCGATTCCATCGTTAACGACAGTCTGCCCGTGCTGGTCGATTTTTGGGCACCGTGGTGCGGGCCCTGTCGATCCCTCTCGCCCATCGTTGACGAGGTTGCCGATGAGCTGGCGGGCAAGCTTGCCGTTGCCAAATGCAACGTCGACGACAACCAGGACCTGGCCATGAAGTATGGCGTCATGAGCATCCCCACGCTGATTGTGTTTAAGAACGGCGAGGAGATTGACCGCTCGGTTGGCGCTCTGCCCAAGGCGAGGCTGCAGGCGCTGCTGGAGAAGCATCTGTAATACGCTTGTTACATGGTGCCGTCTGCCTGCCGTCCATGAGCGCTTTTGCACCGCTCGCCGGACTTCTGGATGCACCAAGTGCAACCACGGATAGTATGGTAGTCACAAACAGCCCCAGTGAACGGGTGCGGGTCGCACAGACTCGCACCCGTTTTCTTATGCAGCTGCGCACAGAGCGGGCGTAGTAAAATCTGAACCACTGAACTGCCCCATACAAAAGGAGATTTTCCATGCATGACGTCGGAATGAACATGAGCCAGCTTGCCATGAGCGTCAAGCAGGTCGACGACACCATCGAGCTCGCTCACGAGTGGAGCCATCAGCTGCTGCATGCGACCGAGAATTTTGACATGGAGCGCATCGGCGCCAAGCTCGAGGCCGCCATGGCCGCGCTCCACGAGGCGCATGACGCGCTCGAGGGCTACGAGGAAGCCATCGAGGCCGACCACAACTCCGTCGGCTCCGTGAAGCTGGTGTAAGGTGGCCGAACACGAGCACGGCTGCGGGTACGAGCACGAGCATCCGCACGGGGCGGACGGTGACGCGGGCTGCCACTGTAGTGGTTCCGGCTCCGAGCTGGTCCGTTTTTCGGTTACCGCACCCGACGACCTGCTGCGCCGTTTTGACGAACAGATCGCGCGCCGCGGCGACGTGGCCAACCGATCCGAGGCCGTGCGCGATTTGATTCGCGCCTCGATCGCCAAAGAGCAGATGCGCACGCCCGATGAGCACGTTATCGGGTCGCTCACCATGATTTACGACCATCACACCGGCGATCTGACGCGCCGCCTGGACGAGGTGCAGCACGACTACACCGACGAGATCGTATCGACCATGCACGTGCATCTGGATCACCACAACTGTTTGGAGATTCTGGCGCTCAAGGGTCGTGGCGAGCGCGTCTACGAACTAGCCGACCGCCTGCTGGGCCTGCGCGGCGTTAAGCACGGCGAGCTCACGTGCGCCGCCACCAAGCAGAGCCTGGGGCTGTAGCGGGATTTCCCGCAGCGCACCTGCCAAATAGGGACAGGTTTGTTTTGGCAGGTTTAGAAGTTTTACCCACCAAAATAAACCTGTCCCTTTTTGGTCGGTTTTGATGAGGGGTGTCGCATGCGGCATGTGCATATTCATGTGACGGGCATTGTGCAGGGCGTTGGCATGCGACCGTTTGTGTATCGCGAGGCCATGGCACATGGCATTTGTGGATGGGTGCTCAATGCGGGCGACGGCGTGCATATCGAGGCGCACGCTCCGGCCGATGCGCTCGATGCTTTTGTTGCCGCGCTTTCTGAGCATGCACCTGCAGCAGCCCGCATAGAGTATGTCGAGGTTGTGGACCTGGCAGCCAACGGTTGGGATGCCGCCGATGAACAGGGCTTTCGCATCGTAGCATCGCAGGACCAGACCGCGCACACGACGCTCGTCTCGCCCGATATCGCCACCTGTGACGATTGCCTGCGCGAATTGTTCGATCCCGCCGACCGACGCTATCACTACCCCTTTATCAACTGCACTAACTGCGGCCCACGCTTTACCATCATCCGATCGCTGCCTTATGACCGAGCGGCCACATCGATGGACCGTTTCCCCATGTGTCCCAAGTGCGCCGCGGAGTATGCCGACCCACTCGACCGGCGTTTTCACGCGCAACCCGATGCCTGCTTTGATTGCGGGCCGCATATTACGTGGCGCGAGGCTGTAAACGGCGATGCGTGCGGGAATTCGTCCGCGACACCGACCGTCGGCACCACACGCGAGGCCAGCGACGCTATCATCGAGCGCTGCGTTGAGCTGCTGGCCAGCGGTGGCATCGTCGCCATCAAGGGCCTGGGCGGATTCCATCTAGCCTGTGACGCTGCCAACGAGCAAGCGGTGGCCGAGTTGCGCCGTCGCAAACGCCGCAGCAACAAACCACTTGCCGTCATGGTGCGCAGTCTTGCCGATGCCGAGCGCCTGTGTCATATCGACGATGCTGAACGCGATCTGCTCGCCGGCAGCATCCGCCCCATTGTGCTGCTGCGCCGGCGCACTGTTGACGAGGGCAACGGCAGTTCCCCCGACGCCCTCGCTCTCGCGCCATCTGTCGCGCACGACCTTCCTGAGCTCGGCGTCATGCTCCCCTATACGCCGCTTCAACATCTGTTGCTTGCCGCGGCAGAAGCCTGCGGTATGCACGCGCTCGTCATGACCAGCGGAAACCTGAGCGAAGAACCCATCGAGACCGACGACGACCTTGCCTGGGAACACCTCGTTGCCGCCGGCATCGCCGACGCGCTGCTCGGTAACGACCGCGCGATCCTCTCGCGCTACGACGACTCTGTAGTGCGCGTGGTCGACGGCGCCATTATGCCCGTTCGCCGCGCTCGCGGATATGCACCCCAGCCACTTCCGTTGCCGGCGCTCGACGGCGCTCCGTCCTGCGTGCTCGCCTGCGGGCCACAACAAAAGGCCACGATTGCGCTCACGCGTGAAGGGACGAACGGCGAGGCGACCTGTTTTGTGTCGCAGCATATCGGCGATGTTGAAAACGGCGGGACCTTCGATGCCTGGAACGCCGCGCGCACGCGCTTGGAAGATCTCTTTGACTTGGCGCCCGCCGCCTTGGCCTGCGATGTGCACCCCAGCTATCTATCGGGCCAGTGGGCGCGCGAGCAGGCGCGAAAATGCAATCTGCCGCTCGTCGAGGTGCAGCACCATCATGCGCATATCGCGAGCGTAATGGCCGAGGCCATCGCCGCGGGCCAGCTTACAACCGACGCGCGTGTCCTTGGCATCGCCTTTGACGGCACCGGCGCCGGCACCGATGGGACCATTTGGGGCGGCGAGTTTCTTGTTGCCAGCCTTGGCGGCTTTGAGCACGCCGCGCATTTGCGCACTTGGGCGCTCCCCGGTGGGGCGGCCTCCGTGCGCGACGCCCGCCGCAACGCCTTTGCCCTGCTCAGTGAGCTCGGCCTGCTCGAGCACCCAGGTGCCGCTCGGCTTTTGGACAGCCTCGACGAGCAAACGCGCAGCGTGACAGCTACCATGATCGAGCGCGGCATCAACAGCCCGCGCACCAGCAGCATGGGTCGCCTGTTTGATGCCGCGGCAGCGATTCTGGGCATCTGCGACAAGGCAACCTACGAGGGCGAACCCGCCATCGAGCTTGAGGCCGCCGCCTGGCGCGCGCTCGACGGCAAAATCGCCCATTTTCCCGACGACAACGCCGGCTATTTCGCATCTGGCCCATCGTGGTTGGACGGTCCCTATGTTCTGGACCAGAAAGCACTCTTTAAGGCACTTTTGGAAGAAATTGAAGCCGGGGCGCCCGCCGGCAGGCTCGCGCTCGACTTCCATATCGCCATCGCGCGCTCTTCGGCACGAATCGCACGCGAAATCTGCGCGCGCGAAGGCATCGATACCGTCGCGCTCTCAGGCGGCGTGTTCATGAACCGACTTTTGCTTCAGCTCCTCACCCGCAAGCTTAAAGACGCAGGCCTTACTGTCCTTGTCCCCCACACCGTACCCGTCAATGACGGCTGCATCGCCTACGGTCAGGCAGCGGTTGCGCGCGCTCGTCTTGCGCAGATTGCATCGCAGTAGCTCGCTCTCGCACGCCGCTGTGCCCAGCCGTCTCACAGGCGTAACGCGTTTGCCCGCGAACCCCGCGAGCGCTACCATCAACTGATGGATTATTAAGCGCCCGTCCAGCGCAAAGCGTATAAAAGGGGAACAATATGTGCCTTGCCGTTCCCGGTAAAGTAGTCAAACGCGACGACGACCTCAAGGCCACCGTCGACATGATGGGCATCGAGCGCCCTGTGTCGCTGCGACTCGTACCGACGGCGCAGGTTGGCGACTATATTCTCGTACACGCCGGCTTTGGCATCCAGATCGTTGACGAGCAGGAAGCGCAGGAAACGCTCGAGCTTGTTAATGCTATGTCCGAGCTGGTCGAAGAAGACCAACTTGCCACCAACCCGGCGGAGGCTTACTAGTGGCGCCCGAACAGCCGGCTCGCTCCGGTATCGACTTCTCGGCATTCCGCAATCCCAAGCTGGCTCGCGAGCTCATCGAGCGCATTCATGAGCTTGTCGGCGACCGCGCCATCAACCTTATGGAAGTCTGCGGCACGCATACCGTGAGCATCGGGCGCTATGGCTTTCGCTCCATTATGCCGGCCGGGCTCAAGCTGCTGAGCGGCCCGGGCTGCCCCGTCTGCGTCACCGCCAACCGCGACATCGACCACGCAATCGCGCTCGCCAACATAGACGGCGCCATCATCACCACCTTTGGCGACATGATGCGCGTGCCCGGGTCGTCTACCTCGCTCGCCGCGCAAAAGGCGGCAGGGCGTGACATTCGCATCGTCTACTCCCCGCTCGACGCGCTCGACATTGCCGAGCAAAACCCCGATCGCCCGGTCATTTTTATGGGCGTGGGCTTTGAGACCACAACGCCCACCATCGCCGCCGCCATTTTGGAGGCCGATGCACGCGGACTCCAGAACTTCTCGGTCTACTGCGCCCACAAGACCACGCCGCCGGCGTTGCGCGCCATCGCCAACGACCCCGAGACCGCCATCGACGGATTTATCCTGCCGGGGCACGTCGCCACCATCACGGGCTTGGCGCCTTTTAGCTTTTTGGTCGACGAGTTCGATACCCCGGGCGTGGTCACGGGATTTGAACCGGTCGATATCCTGCAGGGCATCTGCATGCTGGTCCAGATGGTTGTCGAGGACAGGCCCGCGATCGACAACGCCTACCGCCGTGGCGTTAACGCAGACGGCAACCCCGTGGCGCGCCAGCTGGTCGAGCAGGTGTTTGAGCCATGCGACACCACGTGGCGCGGACTGGGGCCGATTGCCAACTCGGGCCTTTCCATCCGCCCCGAATTCTCGCGCTTTGATGCCCGCGCTCGCTTTGACGTGCCCGTTGAGGCGACGGTCGAGCCACGTGGGTGCCGCTGCGGCGACGTGCTGCGCGGGGCCATTACGCCGAGCAGCTGCCCGCTCTTTGGCCACGCTTGTACGCCCGAGCATCCCGTCGGCCCGTGTATGGTGAGCTCCGAAGGCAGCTGCGCGGCACACTACCGTTATCGCGACTAGCCCGGACGCACCCGCACACCGGCACCACCCACGATTGGAGTTTTGGATATGTCCCATAGCATCACCGATAGCACCGTCCTGTTGGGCCACGGCTCCGGCGGACAGATGATGAAACGCATCATCGATGAGGTCTTTCTGGGTGCCTTTGGGTCGCCCGAGCTGCTCGAGGGCAACGATGCCGGCGTCGCCGCGCTACCCGCGAGCGGGCGCATCGCCATGTCGACCGACAGCTTTGTAGTCTCGCCGCAGTTCTTCCCCGGTGGCAACATCGGCCGCCTCGCCGTGTGCGGAACCGTCAACGACGTCGCGACCTCGGGCGCCAACGTGCGCTACCTGTCGTGCGGCTTTATCCTCGAAGAGGGCTATCCCATGGATAAGCTCCGCCAGATTGTGCAGACGATGGCCGAAACGGCGCGTGAGGCGGGCGTGTCCATAATCACGGGCGATACCAAGGTGGTCGAGCGCGGCGGTGCCGACGGTGTCTACATCAATACCGCCGGCGTGGGCGAGGTGCCTGCGGGCGTGGCGCTCAGCGGCGCAAACTGCCAGCCTGGCGATGTCATCCTGGTCTCGGGTACGCTGGGCGACCACGGCATCGCCATCATGAGCCAACGCGAGGGTTTGGCGTTTTCGAGCACGATTGAAAGCGATGCCGCGCCGCTCAACCACCTGATTGCCGACGTTCTGGCCGCAGCGCCCGGCACGCGTTGCTTTCGCGACCCCACGCGCGGTGGCCTGGCGTCCACACTCAACGAGTTTGCCCAGGCCAGCAGTGTTGCCATGGAAGTCGACGAGGATGCCGTGCCCGTGCGTCCCGACGTGCAGGCCGCCTGCGAGATGCTCGGCTACGATGTGCTGCAGGTGGCAAACGAGGGCAAGATGGTTGCCGTCGTGCCGGCCGAGCAAGCCGATGCCGCGCTGAGCGCCATGCGCGCCGCCCGCTACGGCGAGAAGAAGGGCAAAAAGCAACGCCCGCCCTGCGGCCGGGTCCTGCCGCTTGCCGAGGGCGCCCGTCCCGCCGTGCGCGTGCGCACCGGCTGGGGCTCGACCCGCATCCTCGACATGCTCGTGGGAGAGCAGCTGCCGAGGATTTGCTAGGGCGAAACCGCACGGTCGGCGCGATGCGGCCTGATACCCCTGGAGATGTTCAGATTCCAAGCACGCCCAACGCGGAAGCCCAGTATTACCCAGTATTATGGGGTGCGTTTTAAACCCAATGACGGGAGCTTTCATGGCAGCAGCTTTTTCTCATGTGATCTTTTACCTGGACGGTACCATCCTCAACACGCTCGAGGACCTGGCGGCAGCCGGCAACCATACCTGCGAGATGCACGGCTGGCCCACGTTTGCCGTCGACGAGTACCGCTACAAGGTGGGAAACGGTATGCTCAAGCTGGTCGAACGCTTTATGCCTGCCGAGTACGCGGGCGACGGCCGTATGTTTGAGCAGACGCTTGCCGAGTTTAGGGCTTACTACGGCGAGCACAAGGAGGACCACACCGCCCCCTATGCCGGCACAACCGAGATGCTCGACCGCCTGCGCGCCGCGGGTGTGCAGCTTGCCGTGCTCACCAACAAGGACCATGTCTCGGCCGCTCCGCTTATCGAGAAGTATTTTGGTTCCGAGCGCTTTGCGCTGGTACAGGGCCGTGTCGATGCGTTTCCGCCCAAGCCCGAAGCGCCCGTCACGCTGCATGTGATGGAGGAGCTGGGCGCCAATCCGGCAACCACGCTCTATGTGGGCGATTCCTGCTGGGATACCTACAAAACGGACGCCTCGGCACTCCAGGTCGGGCTGATCAGCCGCTATGCAGGCTCCGAAGATACGGAAGACTTCGTCGAACTGATCTCGATCTACGTCACCCGCCCGCAGGAAGCCTGGGACAAACTGCTCGAGGCCGCCGGCGCCGACTACGTGGTGGACACCCAGGCAGAGCTCGCCGCGCTAATTCTGGGCGAGTAACCGCTCATCCCTCCCACGGGCAGCTAATGTGGGACGGGACTCTTTTAGCTGCCCCCCGCACCAAAGAAATGTCCTCAAATGCCGGCAGAAAAGGAACGCCCCCAAGTGCCGCACCATGGCAACGTCGCAGGTAGAGGACGGACAGCGAGCGGGCACCAGAGCGAACAAATTGGCATGAAAAGAGGACGGCATAGACCTTCTGGTCATGCCGTCCTCTTTGAATGACAAGTTGTCGCTCTGGTGCCCGCGCAGCGTCGAGCAGTTACGCGGTTCGTAGAACCGCGTAACTCCCCTAGTTCATCATTGCATTCATCATCTCGGTGGTTGCGGAATCGTCAGCAGACCACTCGCCATCGTCATTGGCGGTGTACTTGAAGGTAACCTTGGTGTCCTTGGTCTTAGCGGCCTTGGTCACGTCGACCATGACCTGGCCGGCCATCTTGTACAGGTCGTCCTCGGAAGGCATCGTATCGAGCGCCGCGATCTTCTCCTGATACTGGGTGGCGAAATCTTCAACGATCTTGTTCATGGACTTGCAGGTAATGGTGACATCGGCAGTCGCGGTGCCCTTGTCCTCGTCGACCGTCACGTCGCCGATCTTGTAGTCAAAGCCTTCGAGATAGGTCTTGGCATACTCCTTGGGATCGATACCCAGCTGCTCGAACTCGTCGCCCGAAGCCTCCTCCAGACCAGAGAGGAAGTCGTCGCCACCGTTCTTGACCTCGTCAAACTGCGTCGTAAGATCCTCGGTGATGAGCTCCTCAACCGAAGGACCTCCGCAACCGGAAAGCACGACCACGCATGCAACCAAGACGGCCATGAGGGGCGCAAGCAGCAGCTTCTTTTTCATGTTGTTCCTCCCAATAAGCGGCACCGCGCTTCCCGAACGCGGCGCACGTTGTAATAAGTAAGCCCATACTATCAACTTATGAACACCCTCGGCAGCGCGAAGGCGCAGTCGGTTCGTTTTAGCATCCGAACGGTTTGCAAGCCCGCCCAACGTGCAATAAAACGCGGCTTCCCCGCGGTGCAATAAAAAAGGTGGCCGGATAACCCGACCACCCTTGCACATCCTTATGTTGCCGCAGCTTACTTGCGGACGACCTTGACGATGGCATCACCGGCAGCGACAGCGGAGTCGGCCTCGACAGCGAGCTCGACATCGGCAAACTCGGCGGTGTTGGACACGGCCACCACGACGCAGTCCTTGTAACCGGCAGCGGCGATCTTGGCGCGGTCGATCTTGAGGATGGGCTGACCAGCCTTCACAACGTCGTCGGCCTTGACGAAGCCCTCGAAGCCATCGCCGTTCATGTTGACGGTATCGACGCCAACGTGCACCAGAACCTCGATGCCGCTATCGGACTGCAGACCCACGGCGTGACCCATGGTGACGGTCACCTTACCGTCGCAGGGAGCGTAGACCAGATCGTCCTCGGGCCACACGGCACAGCCCTTGCCCAGAACCTCGCCACCAAAGACGGGATCGGGCACGTCGGCCATCTTGATGACCTTGCCCTTGACGGGCGAGCACAGCACGTCGGCGCCAGCAGAAGCAGAGATGGAGGCCGGAGCAGCGGGAGCCGCGGGCTCAGCCTTCTTCTTGAACATGTCAAACAGACCCATACGTTTCTCCTCTTGATTAAGCGCAACGTTTTGCGCATGCCTATGGTGATTATAGTGCCAAATGGTTCAAATGCTAAGGTGGGGACTCGAATTGCGAGCCCTTCCCGGTAGTGCTCGTGGGACGAGCGTCTCCTTTGCATCGCGGGTCGATAAGCTGAGTATCGCCTGCGCACGGGACGGGCAGAAGCGGGCACACCAAACCCGACACTTCTTTTCGCGCCCACGGACCGCCGCCCCATCCCTGATACTTCCTGATACCGGCCGAAACGTGCCAAAATAAACCTGTCCCTTTTTGGCAGGTTTGGCGAGTGTGGGAGTTCGCATGGATATCAAACGCAAGATCACCGAGGCGCAGGGCCTCACCCCCACCGAGCAACAACTCGGCATTGCAGCCCTTGCCATCGGCGAGGACATCCGCGGGCTTTCTATTAAGGAATTTGCCGCGCGCACCAACGTTTCTGTTGCGAGCGTGCACCGTTTTTGCAAAAAGCTCGGCCTCGAGGGATTCAAAGATCTCAAGGTCGAGCTCATCCGCCTGGCGACCGAGGCAGGAAACCGCCGCGACGTGGACATCAACTTTCCCTTCGACGCTACGTCCACCCCTGCGCAGATCATGGAGCGCATGGAGGGGCTCTACCAGACCACGCTGGCCGAAACGCAGGAGCTGCTCGACCCCACGCAGCTTGACCACGCCGCCAAGCTCATCGCGAACGCCCGACAGGTCGACATCTACACGGGCTCGCACAACCTCTATCCAGCGGGAATGTTCCGCGACCGCCTGCTCTCCGCCGGCAAGAGCGCGACGTGCCATGACGGTGCCGAGGCCCAGGTGCGAACGGCACTCGCCTCGGGTCCCGACCATGCGGCAATCGTCATCTCCTACAGTGGCCTTGCCCCCAACCTCAAGGACATCTTGCCGATCCTCAGCAGCCGGCATGTCCCAGTCATCGTCATCGGCACGCCTTATTGCGCGCGCATTCACCCCGGCTTTGCCGCCTACCTTAGGGTGAGTGACCACGAGAGCATGACGCATCGCATCACGCAGTTCGCCAGCCACATCGCCGTGCAATACGTGCTCGATTCGCTCTACAGCAGCTACTTCGCCAAAGACTACGCCCGCTGCGCCGAGTTCCTAGAGCGCTCATTCCCCTACACCCGCCTCCCCGGACTCAAGTAGCTATTTAAAAACATCCCCAATGACTAACGGCCGACCTAATAACGACTTCTCGTCATTAGGTCGGCCATATCGACTCTAATAACTATTTATTCCGTAAACTCGTTATTAGAATCTGACGCAGGAGGCCAGGCTCACATGTGGTGATTAGTCATTGGGGACGTTCTTAAACGACTAGTCAAACAAGAACGTCCCCAATGACTACCCCGGCACAAAAGGAACGTCCCCAAGTGCCAACCAAGGCAACGACGATGTCTTGACAAGGTCAGCGAAAACGCCCCTAAGCGAGCAAGGTGCCTTGAATGAGGAGGGCATAGGCCTTCTGGCCATGCCCGACGATTGAAAGGCAGATTGCCGCTTAGGGGCGTTTGCAGCGTCGAGCCGTTACGCGGTTCGTAGAACCGCGTAACTAACGCGCTCCGTACTGCTCGTAGTAAGCGTCGATGGCGGCCTTGAGCTCGTCGTCGATGACAACCTTGCCGTCGATCTCGTGGTTGTAGAGAGTCTCGACGACCTCGGCCATGGAGACGATGCTCGCGACGGGGAAACCGTACTTGGCCTCGATCTCCTTCTGCGCGGTGGTCACGCCACCCTTGCCGACCTCCATGCGGTTGAGGGACACAATCAGGCCCTTGATTTCGACATCGGCAGCAGCCTTAACCTTGGGATAGGTCTCGTCGATGGACTTACCGCTGGTGGTAACGTCCTCGACCATGACCACGCGATCGCCGTCCTTGGGCTCATAACCCAACAGGTTGCCCTTATCGGCACCGTGGTCCTTGGCCTCCTTGCGGTCACAGCAGTACTTGACCTCCTTGCCGTACAGCTCGTGGTAGGCAATGGCGGTCACGACGGCCAGGGGAATGCCCTTGTAGGCCGGCCCAAACAGGACGTCAAAGTCATCGCCAAAGTTATCGTGGATGGCTTGGGCGTAATACTCGCCCAGCTTCTTGAGCTGATAGCCCGTCACGTAAGCGCCGGCGTTCATAAAGAACGGGGACTGACGGCCGCTCTTGAGTGTAAAGCTGCCGAACTTAAGAACGTCGGACTCAACCATAAACTTGATGAACTCTTGCTTGTAAGCCTCCATGCGGGCTCCTCTCGTAATTGCGTACGTGCTCTTCAGTTTAGCGCAGGCGAGGCGTCGATGTGGGCGTGCTTTGAGGCCACATCCCCCCGTTAGAGCAAGGAACTGGGCGGCGGCTCATACGCTAGTCCTTGGGTGTCCAGGACCAGAAGAAGTTGATAAGGGCCACACGCGAGGCGGTATCGGTCTTCTTGTTGATTGAGGAAATGTGACGATAGAGCGTGGAGCGCGAAAGGAAAAGCGTTGTGGCGATGTCCTGAACGCTCTGGTCCGAAACGACCAAGACCTCAAGGATATCGCGCTCGCGCTCTGTAAGCCCAAAGGTGGCGACGAAGGCATCAAGGCGTTCGTCGGACGTGAGTTCCGCTGCCTCCACGGGCTCGGGGTCGGAGCATGTGGGCGCAAGATCCCCACCAAGATCGTCGGTGGCAAGCGGCAGTCCGTCCTGCATCACGGCATCATCGGCTCGTTGCCCCAACTGCCCCAGCAGCGTAATCGCAATGCCCACAAACATCACGAGCGCCGCACCGACCGCAGCCAGCACGTTTTGACTCGAGATAATCGCCACTGCCGGCGCCGTCACGAGCATCGAGCACACGTTGTTGACGACGCGACCCATGCACGGCCAAAAATATGACCAGCGCGCATAGAGCGAGACGGCGGCATATTTTGTGGTAAAGAACACCACGAAAAAGCCCGAGCCCAGATAAAAGATGATCGTGGGAGCGAGCTCGTTGCCGCCATTGCCGTCGACGATGAGCACAAAGAACGAAAGCGTGGACAACATGGCAGCGCATGTCATGCCGATATTCATATACGAACGGCCGCGCAGGTCAAATAGGACGCCGGCAGCCAACGAGCTCACGACAAGCAGCAGGCGCGGCCAGTCACCCAAATCAACGGCTCCGGTAGCATGCAAGGTTGTGAGACCCGCGTTGAGAGCGGCGAATACGCCGGAAAGATACGCCGTCGCCACGGTCAAGCGAGCTACGGTGCGGCGGAATGCCGCCTTTGCCTCGGGATCGTCTTGCCACTTGGCGCCATATTCCAAAGCATCTACCGAAAGCCCGGCAACGCTGGGTTCAAAGTTGGGATTGGACTCGTCGCGCAGCTTAGCGCGTCGGGCGCCGTGGAGCAACGCCACCTGCGCGATCGCACAGACAACCAGAACAGCCTGCTGAGGAATGCCGGCAGACATCACCATGTGGTTGAGAACCTGCACCAGAACGCCCGTGGCGTAAGAAAGTGCGGCGGCGCGCGCCAAGCAGGGCGTCCGCGCAAAGCGCCGTGCAAAGTTTGCGTAGGCAGTCGATCCGCAGTAGCCCAGCGCGCAGCACGCCACCAAACCGCCGGCAATTACCACCTCAACCTGAACCGCCATAATCAATAGCAGCAATGACGCCACCAGCAAAACGCCCGTGGCGTCATTCGTTGCGTCGATAGCATGGGGACGGCGATAGTACAGAATGGGACGCACAAAAAAGCCAATCACGCTCGCGCCGATGACAAAGCTCTCATAAATAACGACCTCGTCTGGAGACACGAACTCGGCCATGCGCACATCAAAGAGATACTCGCAGGCCAAAAACGTGAAAAAGAACAGCGCCAGGCATATAATCTCCCGAATGCCCCGACGCAGATATGCGGTTGTGTCCCCCATGCCCCTCATGGTTAACCCCCGGCCGCTCAATTGTCTGGAAATCTATTCTCAATATCGAAGCCAGGCTCGAAATGCTGCCAATTCGACCCCAGCCGTCCACATCACGCCGCAATTTTGAGCCGCATGGCCCAGAAGGGACACGCGCAACGCCACTTCCTTGATGGGCATCCCGATGCGAGCGCACCCGGCAAGCATTAACTGCTCGCCGGGCGCCTTGGTCAGGAGGCTACGGTTATCGGGAAAGCCTAGGCCAAATCTTCGCCGTTGGTGGCGATAACCTTCTTGTACCAGTCGAAGCTCTTCTTCTTGGAACGCTTGAGGGTGCCGTTGCCGGCGTCGTCGCGGTCCACATAGATGAAGCCGTAGCGCTTGGACATCTCGCCCGTGCCGGCCGAGACCAGGTCGATCGGGCCCCAGGTGGTATAGCCCAGCAGGTCAACGCCGTCCTCGGTCACCGCATCGCGCATCGCGGCAATATGCTGACGCAGGAAGTCGATACGGTAGTCGTCGTTGATGGAACCGTCCTCTTCGACAACATCCTTGGCGCCCAGACCGTTCTCAACCACAAACAGCGGCTTCTGATAACGATCGTACAGGTCGTTGAGCGTAATACGGAAGCCCAGCGGATCGATGGCCCAGCCCCACTGGCTCTCCTGAAGGTAGGGGTTCTTGGCGCCGGCGAAGGCGTTGCCCTGGGTGCGCTCGACATCGGGGTTATCGGCGCCGGCGGAGCAACGGGTGCTGTAATAGCTAAAGCTGATGAAGTCGACGGTGTTGGCGGCCAGGATCTCACGGTCCTCGTCGGTCATACCCACGTCGATACCCAAGCGCTCAAGCTTCTTGACGGCGTAGGCCGGGTAGTAGCCGCGGCTCTGGACGTCGACAAAGAAGTAGTTGTCCTGGTTGTCGAGCTGCGCCTGGCGCACATCGCCCGGACGGCAGCTGTAGGGGTAGTAGGTGCCGGCAGCGAGCATGCAGCCGATCTTGACCTCGGGGTCGATCTCGTGGGCAATCTTGGTTGCCCAGGCACTGGCGACGAGCTCGTTGTGGGCGGCCAGGTACTCGACGGCCTCCCTGTTCTCGCCCTCCTCAAAAACCAGGCCGGCACCCATAAACGGAAGGTGCAAGATCATGTTGATCTCGTTGAAGGTAAGCCAGTACTTCACCAGACCCTTGTAGCGGATGAAGATCGTGGTCGCGAGGTTCTTGTAGAAGTCGATGAGCTTGCGGTTGCGCCAGCCACCGTACTCCTTGATGAGGTGGATCGGGCAGTCGAAGTGCGTGATGGTCACGAGCGGCTCGATGCCGTGCGCTTGGCACTCGCGGAACACGTCCTCGTAAAAGGCCAGGCCGGCCTCGTTGGGCTCGGTCTCGTCGCCGTTGGGGAAGATACGGGTCCAGGCCAGGCTCATGCGGAAGGTCTTAAAGCCCATCTCGGCAAAGAGGGCGATGTCCTCCTTGTAGTGGTGGTAGAAATCGATGCCGGTCTGCGCGGGATAGTAATAGCCGTCCTCGAAGTCGAGCATCTTGCGCTGGCCGGAGACCACCGCATAGCGCTCGGGGCCGTGCGGGGCCACGTCCACGTTGGCCAGGCCGCGGCCATCCACGTCGTAGGCACCCTCGCACTGGTTGGCAGCCGTCGCGCCGCCCCACAGGAAGTCTTTACGGAAAGCCATACGTCGATCCTTTCACACGCTGTTTGTCGCGGCTTCAGTAACCCCGTAAACAGCGCGCCGCTCAACGGCAACGACGCAGGTCGATACTTCTTTTCGCGCGCAAGTGCCCGACAGCCGCCCCGTCTGACACTTTTTGATACCCGCCTGCCCAAACCACCACAAAAGGAACAGGCACCTTTGTGGTGGTTTGGGGCGGTTTGTCTCGATCTGTAACAGCTAGGAAGCCAAAACCGGGCCTGGCGTTACAGATCGAGATCTTTCGGGCAGCCCCTGCAGTTTGTCTAAATCTGTAACAGGTAGAGACGATTTGGCCCGCTAGGTGTTACAGATTGAGACGGAAGATTCTAGTCGCAGGTGATGTCGAGATTTTTGCCGATAAGACCCCCCGCAGCCGCCTTCGCCGGCGGGATATTTGACTGAATAGGAAAGAAAGGAAAAAATAGGAAAAAAAGGAAAGGAGACTCATGACTGAAACCATCTTCTCCCCCTCATTTGGAAATCGCCCGTCCTATCTAGTCGGGCGCAGAAATGTAATTTCGACATTCATCTCCGGCCTTGAGCAGGAGCCTGGCAATCGAGACCGAGCCATGCTCATGCTCGGCCAGCGAGGCAGCGGCAAGACGGTTCTTCTGTGGGAACTTGCCGACCGCGCACGCAAGCTCGGCTTTGTTGTCGCCACGCCCACCGTAGCCTCCGAGGATATGCTCGAGCGCATTGTTGAGAAGATCCAGGAAACGGGCGAGCCTTACGTCAACAAACGCCGCCTTCCCAAACTCACGAGCGGCAGTCTAAGTGTTTTTGGGTTCTCGGCAGGCCTCGAGTTCACACGAGACGTGCAGGAGTCCAAGAGCTTTCAGTTCAAGCTCACACAGCTCGCGCGCAAACTGACGGAGCAGGGACACGGCATCCTCATCCTCATCGACGAGCTCCAAGCAAATTCACCCGAGATCAGACAGCTCGTCACCGCCTATCAAGAGCTGGTCGGCGAACGGCTCAACGTCGCGCTCGTCATGGCGGGCCTCCCGGGAGCCGTCTGCGCGACACTCAATGACCGTGTGCTGACATTTCTCAACCGTGCTCGCAAGGTTACGCTTGAACCACTTTCAGTCGGAGATGTCGATGCCTATTATCAGCGGGCTTTCGAAGAGCTCGACCTTGATATCCCAAGCGATCTTCGGCTGGACGCCGCTCGCGCAACTCAGGGCTCGCCCTATATGCTGCAGCTCATCGGCTACAACATCGCCAATCGTTGCCAGGCAGGAGAACGTGTAACGCCAGAGCAAGTCGACGGAGCAATCAAAGCGTCAAAGGCCGATTTCGAAAACGATGTGTGCGAAACGACGCTCGCCGCGCTATCGGACCAAGATGTTGCGTTTCTCGCCGCAATGACCGATGACGAAAGCGCCGTGTCTCGCATTTCTGATGTTGCGAAGCGCATGTCAGTCACGCCCGACTACGCACAAAAGTATCGCCGGCGCCTCATCGACGCCGGCGTAATCGAGCAGGCGCGCCGCGGTTACGTGCGTTTCGCTGTTCCATATATGGCTGACTATCTGCGCAGCCAGCTCTAAGCAACCACCACAAAAGGAACAGGCACCTTTGTGGTGGTTTGGGGCGGTTTGCCTTGATCTGTAACAGGTAGAGACGATTTAGCCCGATAGATGTTACAGATTGAGACGGAAGATTCTAATCGCAGGCGATGTCGAGATTTTTGCCGATAAGACCCCCCGCAGCCGCCTTCGCCGGCGGGATA
>UQJA01000014.1 GCA_900541285.1 uncultured Collinsella sp. | reverse complement strand
GCCGAACGAGTCCCCATACCCTCGTTCGGTCAGACGCGCCGCCGCGGTTTGTGTTTGTGCCGTATAATGACCGTTACCTATGACGCGATACAAAAGAAAGGTGTTTGCCCATGCAGGCACAGAAGGCGGAGGGAACCCGCGACCTTATCGGCGCCGAGATGCGCGCCTGGCAAAAGATGCAGCAGATTGCGGCCGGCGTGTTCGAGCCGTTTGGTTTTAAACCCATCGAGACGCCCGCGATCGAGCAGGTGGACGTGTTTGTCCACGGTATCGGCCAGTCGACCGACGTCGTGCGCAAGGAGATGTTCCGCGTGTTCAGCGGTGCCAACCTGGAGCGCGTCTTTACCGAGGGCACCGACACCAAACTCAAGCCCAAGCAGCGCTTGGCACTTCGCCCCGAGGGCACGGCCGGCGTGGTGCGCGCCGTCGTCGAGAACAACCTGGTGCCCCAGGGCTCCACGCCGTTTAAGGCGTACTACGCCGAGGCCATGTTCCGCGGCGAGCGTCCCCAGAAGGGCCGCCTGCGCCAGTTCCACCAGGTGGGCATCGAGTGGCTCGGCGCTCCCGATCCGGCGGCAGACGCCGAGTGCATCATCATGCTCATGGAGTTCTACAAGCGCCTGGGCTTCGATCTGTCCAAGCTTCGTTTGCTCATCAACTCGATGGGTGATGCCCAGTGCCGTCCGGCTTACCGCGAGCAGGTTAAGCAGTTCATCCTCGATCACGCCGACGAGATGTGCGACGAGTGCCGCGAGCGCGCCGAGCTCAACCCGCTGCGTGCCTTCGACTGCAAGAACGACCACTGCCGCGAGATCATGGCCGAGGCTCCGCTGATGGGTGACAACCTGTGCGACGAGTGCCGCGAGCACTACGAGCAGGTCAAGCGCTATCTGGATGCCGCCGGTATCGAGTATGTCGAGGATCCCACCCTGGTGCGTGGTCTGGACTACTACACCCGTACCGTCTTTGAGGTCGAGGCTCCCGGTGCCGGCGTCGGCTCCATCGGTGGCGGCGGCCGCTATGACGGCCTGGTCGAGCTCGAGGGTGGCAAGCCCACGGCGGGCGTCGGCTTTGCCGTCGGTTTTGAGCGTGCCCTGCTGGCTCTGCAGGCCTTTGGCAGCGACCTGGGTGCCGAGGAGGTCCCGTGCGTCTACGTCGCCAATGCCGGCAAGGAGCTGCGCCAGAACGTCTTTGCCATTACGCAGCAGCTTCGCGCCGCAGGTATCGTGACCGAGGCTGACTATCAGGGCCGTTCGCTCAAGGCCCAGTTTAAGCAGGCCGATAAGGTGGGCGCCAAGCTCATCTTGGTCCTGGGTGGCGACGAGCTTGCCGCCGGCAAGGTCAAGGTGCGCGACATGGAGAGCCATGAAGAGGTCCTTGCCGATCTGGCCAACGTCGTCGAGGCGGTTCGCGAGCGCCTGTAGCGCATCTTTTTGAGCTGCGGACCCGCTAACATGTCCCGCACGCGGCGAGCGATTGTTACGGGGGTGTTTCGCATTTATGCGGAATGCCCCCGTTTGCGTATGCCGTCCACCGAGAAATACGACCATTTAGGGCAAAAACCCTTGCAATGCAGAAAATACTTTTGTGTGGTAAAGCGCAATCAGTGTCGAAAGTATTTCTCAAGCGCCTATAATGAATACCGCATGTTACGTGCATAGAAGGAGGAATGGGAGGAAACGTGGCTGAGAACCTAAGCAACCAGTCTGTACCCGAAGCCGCGGCGCGCGTCGCTGCCGTGGTCAACCGCCTCGTTAACCGAATCGGCTCGAATGCCGAGTCCAGGGAGCGTCTCGCCGAGATCGAGATCCCCGAGGAGCTGCGCGACAATCTGGCGTTGTTCCTGCGCCTGGAGCGTCGTGTGCTTAGCGAGTATGATCCTGAGATCGCGGACCTGTTCGACAAAATCCTGTCGGCCGAGATTGTGGCCAATGCCGGCAACCCCGGCACCCGCGCTGCCGACGAGGCCGTCGACGAGCAGGGCGTGCCCACCGCCGACGAGCCCACTGCCGTGGCATTTCGCGAAGTCGTCGATCTGATTGACAGCCTGCCGCTTGATAAGCAGCAGGTCATCGTTCGCGCCTTTACGAGCTTCTTCCATCTGGCAAACCTGTCGGAGGAGAACTACCGTGTGGCGCAGCTGCGCGAGCGCGAGGCCGGTGCGTCGACCGATACCGAGGTCGATCCCGCCAACGAGCTCACCGTCGCCTATCACCAGCTGGTGAATGAGCTGGGCGTCGAGGGCGCCAACGAGCTGCTCGGCAAGCTCGAGTTCCACCCTGTCTTTACCGCACATCCCACCGAGGCCCGTCGCAAGGCCGTCGAGGGCAAGATTCGCCGTATCTCCAACCTGCTGGAGGAGCGTCCGCGTCTGGGCGGTTCCGACCTGGTGGAGAACGAGCGCCATATGCTGCAGGAAATCGACGCCCTGGTGCGTACGAGCCCCATCGCGCTCAAGAAGCCCACGCCGGTCGAGGAAGCCGATACCATCATCGACATCTTCGATAACACGCTGTTCGACGTTATCCCCGTCATCTATCGTCGTTTTGACGACTGGGTGCTGGGCGACAAGGCCGGTACCGTGCCGCCGCTGTGCCCGGCGTTCTTCCATCCCGGCAGCTGGATCGGTTCCGACCGCGACGGTAACCCCAACGTCACCGCCAAGGTGAGCCGTGAGGTCGCCGCCAAGTACTTCACCCACATGGTGCTCAAGCTCGAGGACAAGTGTCGCCGCATCGGTCGCAACCTCACGCTCGAGGCCACCTACAGCAAGCCTTCTGCCGAGCTCATCAACCTGTGGAACCATCAGGTCGAGATGAGCCCTCGGTACACGGCCCGCGCCGAGCTGATCTCCGAGCACGAGCCGCATCGCGCCGTCATGCTCGTCATGGCCGACCGTCTGAACGCCACCGTGCGTCGTATCACCGACACCATGTACCACAGCGCCGATGAGTTCCTGGAGGACCTGCGCGTCGTCCAGCGCTCGTTGGCCGCCTGCGGTGCCGTCCGTGCTGCCTACGGCCCGGTCCAGACCATCATCTGGCAGGTCGAGTCCTTCGGCTTCCATATGGTCGAGATGGAGTTCCGCCAGCACTCCGTGGTGCACGCCCGCGCCCTCAAGGATATCCACGAGAACGGTATCCATGGTGATCTGCAGCCCATGACGCGCGAGGTCATCGATACCTTCCGTGCCATCGGTTCCATCCAAAAGCGCTACGGCAAGAAGATGGCGCACCGCTACATCATCTCGTTCACCAAGAGCGCCCAGCATGTGGCCGACGTCTTTGAGCTGGCCCACCTGTCCTTTGCACACGAGGAGGATGTCCCCGAGCTTGACGTGATCCCGCTGTTCGAGCAGCTCGAGGACCTCGAGGGCTGCGTCGACGTGCTCGACCAGATGCTTACGCTGCCCGTGGTGCAAAAGCGCCTTGCCCAGACCAACCGCCGCATGGAGGTCATGCTGGGCTATTCCGACTCCTCCAAGGATGCCGGTCCTACCACGGCCATGCTCGCGCTGCACTCCGCGCAGGAGCGCATCGCCAAGTGGGCAGAGAAGAACGATATCGACCTGGTGCTCATGCACGGTCGTGGCGGTGCCGTGGGCCGTGGCGGCGGCCCGGCCAACAAGGCTGTGCTGGCGCAGCCCAAGGGTTCGGTCAACTGCTTCTTTAAGCTCACCGAGCAGGGCGAGGTCATCTTTGCCCGTTACGGCAACCGCACGCTGGCTCAGCGCCATGTTGAGTCCGTTGCCGCCGCAACGCTTTTGCAGTCGGCCCCGAGTGTCGAGAAGACCAACACCGAGACCACGCAGAAGTTCTGGGATATGGCCGAGAAGCTCAACGCCGCAAGCCACGAGCGCTATCTGGACCTGCTGAACACCGAGGACTTTACACCGTGGTTCTCGACCGTGACGCCGCTGACCGAGGTCGGTCTGCTGCCGATCGGTTCGCGTCCCGCCAAGCGCGGCTTGGGCGCCAAGTCGCTCGACGACCTGCGTACCATTCCGTGGATCTTCAGCTGGAGCCAGGCGCGCATTAACCTGGCCGCTTGGTACGGCCTGGGCACCGCCTGCGAGCAGTTGGGCGATCTTGACCAGCTCAAGGCTGCCTACCAGGAGTGGCCGTTCTTCCGCACCTTTATCGACAACATCGAGATGTCGATTGCCAAGACCGATCAGCGCATCGCCAAGATGTATCTGCACCTGGGCGATCGCCAGGATCTGTCCGAGAAGGTCTTCACCGAGATGCAGCTCACCCGTAAGTGGGTCCTTGCCATCGTCGGTGACGAGTGGCCGTTGCAGCGCCGTCGCGTGCTCGGCTGTGCTGTTCGCGTGCGTAACCCCTACGTCGACGCCCTGTCCATTGCCCAGGTCCGCGCCCTTCGCGAGGTGCGTATGAACCAGGACGAGATGGCCGAGGAGAAGAAGGCCGAGTACATGAGCCTGATTCTTTCGACTGTGACCGGCGTCTCGGCAGGTTTGCAGAACACAGGGTAATCGATAGCCCTGTAGTCGTCCGCCATTAGTTTACTTTTAGGCACGTCCTCGGACATGCAAGAAGCCCTCGCTGCGTACTTCGTGCGGCGAGGGCTTCTTGCGTCCTGCGGAGTGTGCCTAAAAGTAAACTAATGGCGGGCCCTGCGATGTCCGGCCTTCAGTGGATTACTGCTGGGGGAATAATGGCGCGCTTCGCGCGTTTGGAAAGGGCTTCGTGCTGCGGAATGCATTCAGAGGGAAACCCATCGGGTCCTTTTGTCCTCGATTTTCGGCGGATCAGCCGCTGGGTGAGGGTGGTGCTTGGGGCGACGTGCAAAAAACGGAGTTTTCAGCAGCCAAAGATTGGTGCATAAGGCTATGGCTGACGTTTGCGGCCCCTGTTGATGCTTTTGCACGACGATTGGGCTTTGGCGACGATCATATATGGCTGGTTTCTCGCCGCATGCTATCCAGATGGGTCGAGTCATGAGGACTATCTACTTTTTGAAAGACTTTTGACACCAAAATCTTATCTCGCGATGCTGAATACTCGCAAAAATGCACGCTCCGGAGGGTACCACCCTGTTACGGCTAGAAATCCATTCGCCATTTTATGCAATTAATTAACGCATTTATGCAAAATGGCTTACGTGCGAACGTCTCGGGGTAGATGTTTGCCTCGGCACTGCGTAAATCATCCTGTCTATAGTGTCTTTGACAGGCGGCCGCGGTTCCCTTTGGGATCGCGGCCGTTTTATTGTGGGTCAAATATGAACGTTGTGTTAATGAGTCGGTGGACGGTGGTGTTTTTCGGTGAGCGGCGTATCCTTCCAACGGTTTATCTAGTGTGTCAGTTGAAAGGAAGAGGGCGCTCGTCATTGTTTGAATGTGAACTGCCGTTTGACCACAAGACGTTGCATCTGGAGCTCGAGGATAAGAACTTCGCGGGTGTGATGGAAGGTCATCAAAACGAGTATAAGACTACAAAATCACAGGAAGAGCTGGTAGAGGAGTCACTTGCCAACCCTTATGGCTCGCCTTCGCTCGAGGAGCTTTGTGCTGGCAAGAAGGATATTGTCATCATTAGCTCCGATCATACGCGCCCCGTTCCCTCGCGTGTGACGATGCCTATTCTGCTGCATCACATCCATTCCGCTGCGCCCGAGGCGCGCGTTCGCATTCTGGTTGCTACGGGTATGCACCGTCCGTCGACGCACGAGGAGCTCGTCAACAAGTACGGCGAGGAGATCGTTGCCAACGAGGAAATCGTTATGCACGTCGCGAATGACGACAGCATGATGAAAAAGATCGGCACCCTGCCCTCCGGTGGCGAGTGCATCATCAACAAGATTGCCGCCGATTGCGATCTGCTGCTTGCCGAGGGCTTTATTGAGCCGCACTTCTTTGCCGGTTTCTCTGGTAGCCGCAAGTCCGTCCTGCCTGGCATCGCCAGCTACAAGACCATCATGTACAACCACAACGGTCAGTTTGTGAACGATTCCCATTCGCGTGCCGGCAACCTGTGCCACAACCACGTGAGCGAGGACATGTTTGCCGCTGCCGAGATGGCTCACCTTGCCTTTGTGCTTAACGTGGTGCTCAACGGCAAGCACGAGGTCATCGGCTCCTTTGCCGGCGATATCCACAAGGCGCATGAGGCTGGCTGCGAGTTCGTGAAGAGCCTTGCCGGCGTTGAGCCCGTTGAGTGCGAGATTGCCATCACCACCAACGGTGGCTACCCGCTCGACCAGAACATCTACCAGGCCGTGAAGGGCATGTGCTCTGCCGAGGCTACGCTTCCCGAGGGCGGTGTGATCATCGACGTCGCCGGCTGTGCCGACGGTCACGGTGGCGAGGGCTTCTATCACAACATCGCCGATAATGATCCGGCAGAGTTTGAGCGTGCCTGCATCGACCGTCCTAAGGACGAGACCCTGCCCGACCAGTGGACGAGCCAGATCTTTGCCCGCATCCTGGCACATCACCCTGTGATCATGGTCACCGATCTGTGCGATCACCAGATGATCAAGGATATGCACATGACGCCGGTCAACACCCTCGAGGAGGCGCTCAAGCTCGCCTTTGAGATGAAGGGTGCCGATGCCAAGGTGGCCGTCATTCCCGATGGCCTGGGCGTTGTCGTCGCTCAGCACTAGTACGCGGCCTAAACGAATCGTTTATAACCGACAAGAAAGATAAGGTTTTATGCTTACCAAACTCCTCTGCGAATTCGGCGCAACGGCCCTCATGATCATCTTTGGCGTGGGCGTGCACTGCGATACTGTGCTCAAGGGCACCAAGTATCAGGGCTCCGGCCACATGTTTGCCATCACCACCTGGTCTTTTGGCATCTCGGTCTGCCTGTTTGTCTTTGGCGGCGCCGTGTGCATGAACCCCGCCATGGTGCTTGCCCAGTGCATCGTCGGCCTGGTGCCGTGGAGCAGCTGCATCCCCTTCATGCTTGCCGATATGCTCGGTGGCTTTGTGGGCGCCGTGATCGCGTGGTTGATGTATGCCGATGAGTTCAAGGCTTCCGAGGGTGTCGTCGACCCCATTGCTCAGCGCAACATCTTCTCGACCAACCCCACCACCGAGGGCACGAACTATGCCCGCAACTTCTTCTGTGAGGCTATCTGCACCTTCGTGTTCATCAGCGCCATCCTTGCTGCCGCTAACCGCGCAGGCGAGAACGTTCTGATGCTCGCTATCTGCGTGGGTCTGATCGTTTGGGCCGTTGGCATGGGCATGGGCGGCATCACCGGCTTCGCCATGAACCAGGCTCGTGACCTTGGTCCTCGTATGGCCTATCAGGTGCTGCCGATTAAGAACAAGGCCGACAACAACTGGAAGTACGGCCTGCTCGTTCCTGGCATTGCTCCGTTTATCGGTGCCGCTCTGGCTGCACTGTTTGTGCATGGTTTCTTGGGCATGTTCTAGTTCAAGGCTACATAGTTGTCCGCTGGCCGCATGGGGTAACTTCCCAGCGCGTCCTCGGACATGCAAAAAGGCTCGCTGCGCACTTCGTGCGGCGAGCCTTTTTGCGTCCTGCGGAATGCGCTGGGAAGTTACCCCATGCGGTCAGCTGCGGGGTCTTTGTTGCGTTCGTACAAGCAACCCAACATATATATCTGAATTTGGATGGGAGGGGCTTGTTGCTGGTAGGGACGTTGGGCTGTTGTCGATACTTTGGGATGGATTGTGCTTTGGGTTGGGGCGGAACTTTGGGATGAGGGGTTTACTTAGTTGAAGAGGGGTTTTATGGCTGATAGGTAGTCTTTGGCTACGTCCTCTTTTGGGGCTTGGAAGTTGTGCCAGGCCCACCATTGGACCATTCCTACGAAGCTTGAGGCTATGTGGTGTAGCAGGAAGCTTCGGTCCATGGTGGCGGCGGGACCGTTTGGGTCAGTAGGGACGGTTTCGGCTGCTCGTGACATGATGGTCTTGCGTAAACAGTCGGCGAAGACGCGTGAGCCGGCGCCGGCTACGAGGGCTCGTACGCCTTGACGGCGTTCCCAGAGGTTGTTGAGGATATGCTCGACTTGTACGAGCGGATCATCGAGCGGTGTGCCATCGTCGTCGAGGGCGTGGGTGCAGATGTCGCTCACGAGCTCGGACAGTAGGTCGTCTTTGCTCTTAAAGAGGCCGTAGAATGTCGCGCGGCCTACGTGGGCGCGCGCGATGATGTCGCCGACGGTGATCTTGCCGTAGTCCTCTTCGCGTAGCAGCTCGGAGAACGCTGCAACGATGGCAGCGCGGCTTTTTTCTTTGCGGGCATCCATGGCTATGCATCCACGTGAACGAGTAGACAACGGAGCGTGCCGGAGCAACCCTCGTAGGGGCGCTTGCCGGCGCCGTAGCCGACGGCCTCGATGCGGTAGCGGGCCGGCAAGCGCTCGGACGTGCGCAGTGCGGCGACGATGGCGGCGCCCGTGGGCGTCACGAGCTCGCCGGCGACCGGGGCAGGCATGAGAGCGATATTGCCCGCCTGGCACAGGTTGACGACAGCGGGGACGGGAATGGGCATAAGGCCGTGGGCGCAGCGAATGGTTCCGTGGCCCTCGGAGAGCGACTCGACCACGATATCCTCAATACCCAGGTCATCGAGGCAGATGGCGACCGAGCAGATGTCAACGATGGAGTCGACGGCGCCCACCTCGTGAAACAGAACGGTATCGGGCGTTTTGCCGTGAGCCTTGGCCTCGGCAGCAGCGAGTACGGTAAAGATGGCGAGCGCACGACGCTTGGCGCCATCGCTTAGCTGCGAGCCGTCGATGATGGCGGTGACGTCCGCCAAAGAACGATGGTGATGGTGGTGGGCGTGATGGTGACCCTCGTGACCATGGCCGTGGGCCTCATGGTCATGCTCGTGGCAGTGCTCGTGCCCGCCATGGTCATGATGGTGGTGCTCGTGCTCGTGCGTGTGCTCGGCAGCTGCTTCGTTGCCGTAGAGCCAGGCCATATCGTGATCGTGGTTCTCGAGCTCCTCTGCAAGCTGGACGTCAAAATCGCAGGCGTCGATGCCATGCTTGTTTGCACGCGTGACGGCGATCGTAAAGCCGTCGACCGGCAGCGTGGCGAGCTGTTCGCGCAGGTGCTCCTCGTTGGCGCCCAGGTCGAGCAGGGCTGCGACGGTCATATCGCCGCTGATGCCCGAGGTGCCGTCGATGATAAGCGTGTGCTGATGGTTGGACATGAAATGCTCCTTAGCGGGCGCAGGACGCGCCAGCGCTCAGATGATTGATAAGACTTGCCTGGTAGGCGGCACCAAAGCCGTTGTCGATATTGACGACCGAAACGCCGCTGGCGCAGGAGTTGAGCATGGCGAGCAGCGCGGCTACGCCACCAAAGTTCGCGCCGTAGCCCACGCTGGTGGGAACGGCGATGACCGGACAGCTCACCAGGCCGCCGATAACGCTCGCCAGGGCGCCCTCCATGCCGGCGATGGCGATGACCACCTGCGCCTGGACAAGTTCCTCAGCATGAGCGAGCAGGCGGTGCAAGCCGGCGACACCCACGTCGTAGAGGCGGTCGACCTCGTTGCCGTAGAACTCGGCCGTCAATGCGGCTTCCTCGGCGACGGGCAGGTCGCTCGTGCCGGCGCAGGCGACGACGATGCGTCCGTTGCCGGTAGGGGAGGGCTTGCCGCCCACGAGGGCGAGCTGTGCGTCCGGGACATATCCCAGGTCGATGCCGTTGTCGAGAAGCTCAGCGGTGCGCGCGGCTTTTTCGGCATCCAGGCGCGTGACCAGGATGCGCTCCTGGCCGGCATCGCGCAGCGCTTCGATAATGGCGGCAATCTGCTCGGCGGTTTTACCGGCACCGTAGACAACCTCGCCGGCTCCCTGGCGCACTCCGCGCGAAAGATCGAGCTGTGCAAAACCCAAATCGGCGGTTGGCGCCGTCTGGATGCGCGTGAGGGCGACGGCCGGGGTGACTGCTCCGCCGGCAACATCGCTCAGCAACTGCTCAAGATCTCGCTTATCCATATATGTTCCCTTCGACGGCGCAAAGTCTAGCACTCAAAGGGTATGTTTCCGAACACTAAGACAAAATTGTTCGGAAACTATAGGACAGACTGATTCAATTGTTAGGCAGATCGACTAGTCACGCAGGATGATGTCCATGGCGAGCATCAGGTTGCGCTCGTCGATGGCAAACGGGGCGGCCTCGCGCGTCTTGGGCTTGGCGCAAAACGCGATGCCGGTACCTGCGGCCTGAATCATGGGGATGTCGTTGGCGCCGTCACCAATCGCGACGGTGTGGGCCATATCGACTCCGCACTCAACTGCCCAGTCCAGCAGCTTGATGAGCTTGGACTCCTTGGTCACAATGTCGGCAGCTAACTTACCGGTGAGCTTGCCGTCCACGACCTCCAGACGATTGGCCAGACAATAGTCGATCCCCGCGGCAGCCACGATCTTGTCGGCGACCTCGTGAAAGCCACCGCTTACCACGCCGACCTTCCAGCCCTTGCTGTGCGCCGAGCGCACAAGCTCCAGCGCGCCGGGGGTAAACGTCACGCGCTCAAACGTGCGCTCGAACACGCTCTCATCCAAGCCGGCAAGCAGCCCCACGCGCTCCTCGAGCGCCTGCTTAAAGTCGAGCTCGCCGCGCATGGCGCGCTCAGTGATCTGCGCCACTTGCTCGCCTACGCCGGCCTCCTCGCCCAACAGGTCGATGACCTCCTGGTTGATGAGCGTGGAGTCGATATCCATAACGATGAGGCGTGCAGTCATGACGGGCCTTTCCAAGTGCTGTTTTATTGGGACATATTGTCGCACGTGAATAGCGCGGGCGGGTGCCGCGGTGCGTCAATTGTTTCGTCTCCGTCAAGTCTTTGGGCAGGAGCTACTTTTCCGCGGCACATCGACACAGGTGCGATAAGATAGAACGCCATGTCTGGCTGCGCGGTTTACGCAGGCTGGGCAAATCTGTACGACGCCGCCCGGAACGACACGGGGCGGCACAGATCCATAAAGGAGGATCACTGGTATGAGCCAGACCCGTCCCATCGATGAGCATTCCATGCACACCCGTACCTGCGGCGAGCTTCGCTTCGAGAACGTGGGCGAAGAGGTCACCCTCACCGGTTGGGTGAGCCGTCGCCGCGACCACGGCGGCCTTATCTTCTGCGACCTTCGTGATCGCGAGGGCATCACGCAGCTCACCTTCGACCCCGAGCACTCCGACGGCGACGCCTTTAAGATCGCCGAGACCATGCGTCCCGAGTGGCCCATCAAGATCCACGGCGTCGTGCGCTCCCGTGGCGAGGAGACCACCAACGCCAAGCTCGCGACCGGCGAGATCGAGGTCCTGACCGACCATGCCGAGGTGCTCAACACTTCCGTCACCCCGCCGTTCCAGATCGAGGACGGCATCGAGACCAGCGAGGACACCCGTCTGCGCTATCGCTATCTGGACCTCCGTCGTCCCGAGATGATGGCAAACCTCAAGCTGCGCTCCGACTTTACCTTTGCCATTCGCGAGGCGCTGCACAACCGTGAGTTCATGGAGGTCGAGACGCCCTCCCTGTTCAAGTCCACGCCCGAGGGCGCCCGCGACTTCATCGTCCCCAGCCGTATTCAGCCGGGCAACTTCTACGCCCTGCCGCAGTCCCCGCAGCTCCTGAAACAGCTGCTCATGGTCGGTGGCGTCGAGCGCTACTACCAGGTTGCCAAGTGCTTCCGCGACGAGGACCTGCGTGCCGACCGTCAGCCCGAGTTCACCCAGGTCGATATCGAGATGTCCTTCGTGGACCAGAACGATGTCATGAGCGCGCTCGAAGAGGTTCTCGCCGATGCCTTCGGTCGCATGGGTGTCGAGATGCCCACGCCGCTGCGTCGCATGAACTACTGGGATGCCATGGACACCTATGGCTCCGACAAGCCCGATACCCGCTATGGCATGCACCTGGTCGACCTGACCGACATTTTTGCCAACTCCAAGTTCAAGGTCTTTGCGACTGCCGCAAACGAGGAGGGCTCTGTCATCAAGGCCATCAACGCCAAGGGCGCCGGTGCCTGGGCACGTGCCAAGATCGATAAGCTCGCCGGCGTGGCCTCCACGTTTGGCGCCAAGGGCCTGGCCTGGATCGCCTTCCGCGAGGACGGCTCCATCAACAGCCCCATCGTCAAGTTCTTCTCGGACGAGGAGATGGCGGCTCTGCGCGAGCGCATGGACGTCGAGCCCGGCGACCTTGTGATGTTCGCCGCCGGCCCGCGCCTGCTCTCTGACGAGATTCTGGGCGGCATGCGTTCTCACATGGCCAACGCGCTCGACATCAAGCGCGAGGGCCACGACTTCCTGTGGGTCGTCAACTTCCCGCTGTTCCACTGGGATGAGGACCGCAAGGCCTATGCCGCCGAGCACCAGCCCTTCACCCTGCCGACCGAGACCGACATCGCCAAGATCGAGGCCGACCCGTTGGCAGCCGGTTCTTGCACCTACGACTTTGTCATGGACGGCTTTGAGGCCGGCGGCGGCGGTATGCGGATCCACAACGCCGAGATGCAGATGTCCATGCTCAAGCTCCTGGGCTTTACCGAGGAGCGCGCCGAGTCTCAGTTTGGCTTCCTCATGGAGGCCCTCAAGTTTGGTGCGCCCCCGATGGGCGGTTTCGCTCTGGGCCTGGACCGCGTGTGCATGCTGCTTACCGGTTCCGACTCCATCCGCGACGTCATGGCGTTCCCCAAGACGGCCAGCGGCTCCGACCTTATGTCGGGCGCCCCGAGTGCCGTTAGTGGCGCCCAGCTCAAGGACGTCAGCCTGCGCCTGATGTAGGCGAGCGACTACATATTGCCTGTAACGAGGGAAGGACGTGTGCCTTCCCTCGTTTTTTTCGGAACGGGGGTGCGCCGGTAACGTACAATAGCTACCACGTGGCTGGGTTTTGCCGGCCGAATGTGCGATGCCGCGGGAGGGGACATGGTCGAGTTTACAAAGACGATTAAAGATCCGTTGGGATTACATGCCCGCCCGGTTGCGCTGCTCTATGACATCATTGCCAAGCATCGTAGCGACGTGTCAGTCAGTATCGGCGATCGCCACACGGATGGCCGCGACGTTATAGGGCTCATGGCACTCTGCGGCGAATGTGGCGAAGACGTCGTGTTCCGCGTTTCGGGCGTGGATGAGGCCTCCTGCGTCACGTCGATCAGGAACCTCTCGCTTTAACCTCAACAATGTGACAAAGGGGCAGTCCCCTCTGTTGCATAAATTGGTATCAATAGGCACTGCAAAGAGACGGTCTTTGCGGTGCCTTTGTTTCGTATAGGAAACTTTTCCGAAATCTGAATGGGGACCCTTTCCAAAAAGTTAACCACGTGTTAGTTTACTAAAGCGAACATAGGCGTGGTTAACTTTTACCGCGTCGATGTTGAGGACGAACTGACGTTAGGAGCCACTCATGTCTTGCGGACCGCAGATGCCGGCAATGCCGCTTTCGATGGTAAAAGCGGGCGAAACCGTGCGCGTGTCTCGTGTAAAGGGCAATGAGGATATGAAGCACCACCTCAAGGACCTCGGCTTTGTCGAGGGCAACGAAATCCACGTGGTGAGCTCGAGTGGCGCCAATATCATCGTCACTGTGCTGGGCGCACGCTTTGGTATCGATTCCAAGGTTGCCATGCACATCATGACCGTCGGTTAGTCGACGGTATTTCTGTACGCACTGAAAGGGGGACAAGTAAATGAAGACGTTGGGTGACGTTAAGGTGGGCGAGAGCTCCACCATCGTCAAGCTTCACGGCGAGGGTGCGCTTCGCCGCCACCTTATGGACCTGGGGCTCATCAAGGGCACTTCGTTCAAGGTCGTGAAGGTTGCACCGCTCGGTGATCCGGTCGAGATCAACGTGCGCGGCTACGAGCTTTCCATCCGCAAGGAGGAGGCCGCCGTCGTCGAGGTCCAGTAAGGACTCGCGGCGCATATTTCTGCAGATAAAGTTAGGTTTTTCTAACTTAATGCAGCATCTTTGAAGCACATTATCCAGCCTGCGCGGAGAAAGCAGCGCAGGCACACAAGGAAGAAGGATTGAATGGCGGATTCTCAGATCCATGTCGCGCTGGCGGGTAACCCCAACTGCGGCAAGACCACGCTTTTCAACCTGATCACCGGCGCCAACGGCTACGTTGGCAACTGGCCCGGCGTCACGGTTGAGAAAAAGGAAGCCAAGCTCCTAAGCGACAAGAACGTTACCATTACGGACCTCCCTGGCATCTACTCGCTTTCCCCCTACAGCCCCGAGGAGCAATGCTCGCGCGATTACCTCATGAGCGGCGAGCCCGACGTTGTCGTCCAAGTCGTCGATGCCACCAACCTCGAGCGCAACCTGTACCTGGCGCTTCAGGTTATCGAGACCGGCCTGCCCGTGGTCGTTGCCCTCAACATGGCCGACTTGGTCGAGAAGAATGGCGACAAGATCGACATTGACAAGCTTTCCAAGAAGCTCGGCTGCCCGGTCATGATGATCTCGGCTCTTAAGAACAAGGGTATCAAGGAGCTGTTCGAGCAGGTTAAGAAGTCCGCCGCTTCCAAGGGCCAGGTGCCGGAGCACAAGTTCGACTCCTCCATCGAGGACGTTCTGGACCACATCGAGAACAACCTTCCGGCGAGCGTTCCCGCCAACAAGCGCCGCTACTACGCTGTCAAGCTGTTTGAGCGCGACGCGGACGCCTGCAAGCTCATCAACCTCACTAAGGAGAAGGCTGCTCGCGTAGAGCAGCTGGTCGCCCAGTGCGAGCAGGATTGCGATGACGACGCCGAGTCCATCATCACCGGTGAGCGCTACGGCGTGATCGCGCACATCATCGACGAGTGCCTCACCAAGGCCCCGGCCAAGATGAGCACCTCCGAGAAGATCGACCGCGTGGTTACCAACCGTATTCTGGGCCTGCCGATCTTTGTCGTCATCATGTTCTGCGTGTACTACATCGCCGTTTCTACCTTGGGCGGCACGGTGACCGACTTCACCAACGACCAGCTCTTCGGCACCGACGGCTGGTATGTGCTCGGTCAGGGCCGCGACGCCTACGACGCGGCCGTCGAGGCTGCGGGCGACAATGCCGACTCGGTCGACCCGGCACAGTACGGCCCCTATGTCCCGGGTATCACCACCATGGTCCACGACGCACTTGTGGCGGGTGGCACCGAGGACGGTGGCCTGGTCGATTCGCTGGTCTGCGACGGTATCGTCGGCGGCCTGGGCGCCATTTTCGGCTTTGTGCCGCAGATGTTCCTGCTGTTCGTTATGCTGTCCTTCCTGGAAGACTGCGGCTATATGGCCCGCGTCGCCTTCATCATGGACCGCGTGTTCCGCCGCTTTGGCCTGTCCGGTAAGTCGTTCATCCCCATGCTCGTGTCTTCGGGCTGCGGCGTCCCCGGCGTCATGGCCACCAAGACCATCGAGAACGAGAAGGACCGCCGCATGACGGTCATGACCACCACGTTCATTCCCTGTGGCGCCAAGCTGCCGATCATCGCCCTGCTCATGGGCTCCATCATCGGCGACTCTTCCACCACCGCCGCGTGGATCAGCCCGCTCTTCTACTTCCTGGGCGTCTTTGCCGTCATCGCCTCGGGCCTCATGCTCAAGAAGACCAAGCTCTTCGCCGGTCGCCCGACGCCGTTCGTTATGGAGCTTCCCGCCTACCACTTCCCGGCGATCCGCTCTTGGGCGCTGCACGTGTGGGAGCGCTGCTGGGCCTTTATCAAGAAGGCCGGCACGGTCATCTTCGCGTCCACTGTCGTGGTTTGGTTCCTGTCCAACTTTGGTAGCTACAACGGTTCCTTTGGCTTCCTGCCTGCGATGGACGGCATCCCCGAGGAGTTCATGGACTACTCCGTGCTCGCCATGCTGGGCAACCTGGTCGCTTGGATCTTCGCCCCGCTCGGCTTTAGCACCTGGCAGGCAACCGCACTGACCGTCTCTGGCCTCGTCGCCAAGGAGAACGTCGTCGCCACCGCCGGCTCGCTGCTGTCCGTCGCCGACGCGGGCGAGACCGACCCGAGCCTGTGGACCGCGTTTGCCGGCATGTTCCCCACCATGGGCGCTTGCGTTGCCTTCGGCGCCTTCAACCTGCTGTGCGCTCCGTGCTTTGCCGCCATTGGCACCATCCGCAACCAGATGGACTCTGGCAAGTGGACCGCGATTGCCATCGGCTACGAGTGCGCCTTCGCTTGGGTGATCGGCCTGTTCATCAACCAGTTCTACAACCTGCTTGTCCTTGGGCAGTTTGGTATCTGGACGGTTGTGGCCATTGTGCTGCTGGTTGCGATGCTCTTCCAGATTTTCCGTCCCATGCCCAAGCATGCATGGACCGATGAGGACGAGACCAACACTGCTTCCGCCGCAGTTTCCGCTTAAGTCCGAATAAGGATTAACCCCTTTCCACGAGCCCGGGTGTCCCAGCGACACTCGGGCTTTTTGGTGGGAGAGATGTGGCGTTTCCGCAGATAAAACCGACCAAAACAAACCTGTCCCTTTTTGGTAGGTGGAGAATGGGGTAAAGTAAGTGGTGGTTAACTAGAGGAGGCTTGCTATGGCACCTATCGATATTGTTGTACTGGCTGTTATCGGTATTGCGTTTGTCGCGGTATGCGTGCGCATCTACCGCAAGGGCACCTGCGCCGATTGCGCTCAGGGTGGCGTTTGCACGGGGCATTGCTCCAACAAAAAGACTTGCGCTGCGCTTAAGGGTGTGGACAAAATCGCCGAAGACTTGAGCCGCGGTATTCATTAGCCGACCGGCGTTTGGGCATGTTTGACTACGGATACGGCAGTTGCTGATACAATAGGTACGTCAACAACTGCCGCCGAGCGGCTCAAACGAAAGGAACCCTGTATGGAGTCTTCCGCCTATCCGATGCTCTTTAGCCCGATCAAGGTCGGTACGACCGAGGTCAAGAACCGCGTCTTTATGCCGCCGGTGTCCACCAACCTGGCCGATCATGGCTATGTTACCGACGACTTGGTCGATCATTACCGTGCCCGCGCCAAGGGCGGCGTGGGCCTCATCATCACCGAGGTCGTGACGGTCGAGCCTACCTATACCTATCTGCCGGGTGACATGTGCTGCTACGACGACACGTTTATCCCTGGCTGGGAAAAACTCGCCGCGGCCGTCCACGAGTATGGCTGCAAGATCATGCCGCAGCTCTTCCACCCCGCCTATATGGCCTTTAACATTCCGGGTACGCCGCGCCTGATCGCTCCGTCCTTTGTGGGCCCGTCTTACGCCCGCGAGGCACCGCGTCCCATCACGGTCGATGAGATCCACGAGCTCACGCATCAGTTTGGCGACGCTGCCGTTCGTATGCAGAAGGCTGGCGTCGATGGCGTCGAGGTCCATGCGGCGCACGCCCACGGTATGCTCGGCGGCTTTTTGACCCCGCTCTATAACAAGCGCACCGATGAGTACGGCGGCTCGCTCGATGCCCGCATGCGCTTCTTGCTCGAGGTCATCGCCGAGATTCGCGAGCGCTGCGGCAAGGACTTTATCATCGACGTCCGTATCTCGGGCGACGAGTACACCGATGGCGGCCTGACCCTCAACGACATGATCTATGTCTCGCGTCGCCTGGAGAAGGCCGGCGTCGACATGATTCATGTGTCGGGTGGCACCACCATCAAGCGCGGCTCTGCGATTCCCGCCGCCGGTACCCAGCAGGCCTCGCACGCCGCTTGCTCGCGTGAGATTAAGAAGCACGTGAACATTCCCGTTGCCACGGTCGGCCGCATCAACGAGGCCTGGATCGCCGAGGAGCTGATCGAGGACGGCGCTGCCGACATCTGCATGATGGGCCGCGCCAATCTGTGCGATGCCGAGTTCTGCAACAAGGCCGCTGCCGGCAACGCTGACGACATCCGCCCCTGCATTGGCTGCCTGCGCTGCCTGAACGGCATTATGTTCGGCAAGCGCATCTCCTGCACCGTTAACCCGGACGTGGAGCGCGACGAGGCTGGCTACGAGCCTGCCGCCGAGGCCAAGAACGTGCTCGTTGTGGGCGCTGGTCCTGCGGGCATGGAGGCAGCCTACATTGCCGCCAAGCGCGGCCACAACGTGGTGCTCGTGGATAAGCAGGACGAACCGGGCGGCGAGATGCGCATCGCGGCCGTTCCGCCGGCAAAGCAGGAACTCACCCGCGTGATCAAGTACCAGTATCGCCGTCTTGCTGAGGCGGGCGTGAAGTGCGTCTTTGGTACCGAGCTTTCGGCCGAGGACATTCAGCGTGACTACGCGGGCTACGAGGTCGTCCTGGCTTATGGCGCCGAGCCCATCGCTCCGGCCTTCATGCAGGGCTTTAAGCAGGTTATGACGGCTGACGACCTGCTGGGCGGCAAGGCTTTCCCGGGCAAGAAGATCGTCATCGTGGGCGGCGGCACCGTCGGCTGCGAGACGGCCGATTACCTGGCCCCGCTGGTCAACGACCTGTCGCCGGCCAACCGCGACGTCACCGTCATCGAGATGACCAAGACGCTCGCCGCTAACGAGGGTGGTGCCGGTCGCGCGGTGCTCATCACGCGCATGCTCTCCAAGGGCGTCCACGTGCTGACCGAGGCCAAGGTGACCGAGATCACCGAGGACACTATCAGCTACGAGAAGGACGGTGAGGTCCACACCATCACCGGTGCCGATACGCTGGTGCTTGCCATGGGCTATCGTCCCAATACCAAGCTGGCCGACGACCTGGCTGCAGCCGGTGTTGCCACCCACGTGCTGGGCGATGCCAACAAGTGTGGCAACATTCGCGACGCTATTGGCGACGGCTACAAGATCGCCTGCGAGCTCTAGTCAATTCCTTGGGCATTGGGGACAGATAACTTTGCACCGATATGGTGCATGGGCATCTGTCCCCTGCACGTAGGTGAGGGGCCTGGAGTTCTGAGAGCTCTCGTTGACCAGAGCGATTTTCATCGCGAAATCCTCTTCTGTTTCACCGCAACTGAGGGAATGGGGGATGAGATAGTATTACGTGGTGGTATTCGATTAACCGAGGGTTTATCCGAGGGCTTTATGGAACAGCACCAGCATTATCAGAGCCTGCAAGACCAGGCGTACAACGCACTGCGCTCCAAGATCATCTACGCCGAGCTCAAGCCCGGCACACGCCTTTCGGCGATTGGTCTGGAAAAAGAGACGGGAATCGGGCGCACGCCCATTCGCGAGTCCTTTGTGCGCCTGCGTGAGCAGGAGCTGGTGGAAACGCGTCCCAAAAGCGGCACCTATGTCTCGAAAATCAGCATGGAACGCGCCGAAAACGCCTGTTTCTTGCGCGAGAAGCTCGAGAGAAGCGTACTTATTAAATGCTGTTCGGCCGCCTCGCCCGAGCAAAAGCAGCGGCTTGAGCAGATTCTTACCGAGTCCGAGTCGCTCGACCATGGCGAAACGCGCCGCTTCTTTGACCTGGATAACCTGTTCCATGAGACGTGTTTTGAGATTGCCGGCCGCCACATGTTGTGGGATTGGATGAAGAGCATCAACACGCATTTTGAGCGATACAACTGGTTGCGTATGGTGTCGCAGGATCTGGATTGGGAGCCGATTCGTCGACAGCATCGCCGGATTCTCGAGGCCATTAAGAGGGGCGATACCGACGCGGCGAGCTATCTGGCAGAGACACACCTGCACCTGATGCCCGAGGAGCAGGGCCCGGTTATTGCCTTGCATCCCGACTATTTTGAGCTGTCTAAAGACTCGGCTATCTAGCCCATTATCGCATCTGCTCGAGACGCAAAAACGATGCTTCTCACCTACAGCGTTTTGCAACCGAGATTTTTAAAAAAATGCCTAAAATGGCTCAGATTGCCGACAATTGGGAAACGGGGTGTGCTATGGCGCAGATGAGAATCAAGGACATTGCCGCCGAGGCGGGCGTGAGCCCGGCCACGGTCTCGCGCTATCTCAACAACCGTCCCGGGCAAATGACCGAGGAGACCCGTGCCCGTATTGCCGAGGTCATCGAGCGCACCGGCTATCGCCCACGTGCCGCCGCGCGCAATCTGCGCAGCTCGCGCACCAACCTCATCGGCGTGATCCTGGCCGACATCGCCAACCCGTTCTCGAGTGCCATGCTCGAAGGGCTTTCCGCCAGCGCCGCCGCGCGCGGCTGCTCGCTTATGACGGCCATTAGCGGCAACGACCCCGCTAAGGAAGCAGAGTCGCTCACCAGACTTATCGATGCCGGCGTGGACGGCCTGGTCGTCAACACCTGCGGAGGCAATGACGAGGCGATCGCCGCGGTAGCGGGACGTCTGCCCGTTGTGCTGCTCGACCGCGATGTTGCCGATGGCGGTGTCGATCTGGTGACATCTAACAACCGCGAGCTGGTTGCCGGCTTGGTAGACGAGCTCGCCGCTGCTGGCAGCGAGCGCTTGTGCCTGCTCACCGAGGCAAGCGACGACAGCCCCGTCCGCCGCGAGCGCGCCGAGGCCTTTGCCGACGAGCTTTCGCGACGCGGCCTTGCGGGCGAGGTCGTCACCTTGGCCGACGGTGGCGCCACGGGCGTCGGTCGCTTGGACGAGACCATCCGCGGCCATGCAGGTAAAAAGCTCGGCCTCATTGCCGTCAACGGCCTGGTCTTTCTGCGCCTGACCGAGGCACTGGCACAGTTGGGACCGTCGTTGCCGGCGGGTCTCAAGATCGCAACGTTTGACGACTATCCCTGGAATCACGTGCTCTTTGGCGGCGTGACCACGGCCGCGCAAGACACCCTCACCATTGCCGAGCGCGTAGTCGAGCGCCTCTCCGAGCGCATCGACGTTGTTACCACCACCGTGGGCGAGGCCGCAAAGCTCGCCCCCAAGCGCATCGAGATTCCCGGCCACATCGAACACCGCGCCTCGACCTCTCGCTAGTCTGTATGATAATATATAGACAATGTCATACAGGAGGTATCCATGGCTGCGTCTGTGCTGAGTGTGCGAGTGGACTCGTCAATTAAAGACTCATTTGCCGAGCTGTGCGAAGAGCTTGGCATGACTTCGTCTGTTGCGGTCAATATGTTTATGAGACAGATGCTGCGCGAGCGTTCGCTGCCGTTTGTTCCTTCACTTGGTAAAAGCTCTGCGAGCGAAAGCGCCGCGGCGGGCATTTTGGATACTGCCCAGATTGAATCCGCCGTCCGCGAGGCAGCCAGCTCGATTCCCGCCATCAAAACCGTGATTCTTTTTGGTTCGTATGCCCGGGGCGAGGCGCATGTCGATAGTGATATTGACTTGCGTCTCGAAGTCGATCGCGAGCAGGGCTTTGGTCTTTTCGCGCTGTCGGCATTTGGTGAGGCGGTGCGCAAAGAAACCGGGAGGCAGGTTGATCTTGTCTCTAGTGATCATCTTGATGACGATCTTGCCGCGGTAATCGAGCGCGAAGGAGTGATCCTTTATGATCGCGCGTAAGTCAGACGGCCTCCGCGCTCAAGAGGTTTTGGAAGCCATCTCTGAAACGAACGAGCGCATCAAGGCTTTTGATATCACCGAGGACCAGTTTCTGCATGCGGATGACGTGCGGACGAGGGCGTTGGCGGACTCCCTTTTGATGTGTGCGCTTAGGGTAACGGAAGAAGCGGGCAAGTTGTCGGAACGCTCGCAGCGGCTTCATCCCGAAATCGAATGGCGTGGAATTATCGGCATGAGAAATTATCTTGCGCATGATTACGGCAATGTCGACCGCTCGGTTGTTTGGGATGCAGTGACGATGGAGTTCCCTACGCTGGAACGAGCCTGTAGACAAATTGTTTCCGAATCTGAACGCTAGCCGCTCGTTCGCAACCGCCTGCGCACACGTTTTTTGAGCGCTTGATACGCTTTAACCCTGCGGAAACATTTTTCTGCGATAGTATCTGCGATATAGACCAGTCGAAACCCGCCCGAAAGAAAGGGGAGCGACATGAACCAGCAGAACATCGATTACGTACTCCGCTCCGTAGAGCAGCGCGACATCCGCTTTGTGCGTCTGTGGTTTGTCGACATTCTCGGCCGCCTCAAGAACTTTGCCATTAGCCCCGAGGACCTCGAGGTCGCTTTTGAGGAGGGTATTGGCTTTGACGGCTCCGCCATCGAGGGCTTTGCCACGCCCGAGGAAGCCGACATGCTGGCGTTTCCCGATGCTTCGACCTTCCAGATTTTGCCGTGGCGCCCGAGCCACAACGGCGTCGCCCGCGTGTTCTGCGACGTGTGCACTCCCGATTGCAAGCCGTTTGCCGGCGACCCGCGCGATGCCCTGCGCCGCATGTTCCGCAAGGCCGAGAAGGCTGGCTACCTGCTCAACGTGGGCGCCGAGCTGGAGTACTATTACTTCCCCGACGAGCACACGCCCGAGCCGCTCGACAACGTGGGCTACTTCGATCTTTCGGTGAGCGATGCCGCTCGCGACCTGCGTCGCAACACGGTCCTCACGCTCGAGAAGATGTCCGTGCCCGTGGAGTACACCTTCCACGCCGCCGGTCGCTCGCAGCACGGCATGAGCCTGCGCCACGCCGAGGCCCTGAGCATGTCCGACGCCATCACCACGGCCAAGCTCATCATTAAGCAGCAGGCCTACGAGAGCGGTTGCCACGCCTCCTTTATGCCCAAGCCGTTGGCGGGCGAGGACGGCAGCGCCATGTTTTTGCATCAGTCGCTGTTCGACCACGACGGCAACAACGTCTTTTGGGGCGAGGACGACGAGAAGTACCACCTCTCCGATATCGCCAAGCACTACATGGCCGGCATCCTGGCGCACGCGCGCGAGATCAGCGCCATCACCAACCCCACGGTCAACTCGTACAAGCGCATCACCACGGGTGGCGATTCCGTGCCGCAGTACGCCACGTGGGGCCTGCGCAACCGCGCGAGCATGGTCCGCATCCCGGTCTACAAGCCCGGCAAGCAGCTGTCCACGCGCATCGAGCTGCGCAGTCCCGATCCCATGGCCAACCCGTACCTGGTCAACGCCGTCACGCTGGCGGCTGGTCTGGACGGCATCGAGCGCAAGCTGGAACTCCCGCCCGAGGCAACGGCCGAGACGCTCAAGCTTACCGACCGTCAGATGGTCGAGGCCGGCTACACGCCGCTGCCGCGCTCGCTCAAAGAGGCGCTCGACGTGTTTGAGGACTCGCAGTTTATGAAGGATGCCCTCGGCGAGCACATCCACAGCTTCTTCCTCAAAAAGAAGCGCGACGAGTGGCATAAGTTTGAGTCTACGATCACCGAGTGGGAGATCAAGCACTACCTGGCGAACTCCTAATCGCGCTGGCTTGTTCCAGTACGATTGAGCTCATTTCTTTGGAGGCCGATATGTCCGAAAAGAGTGCCCTGTTCATGGCGCGCACGACGCGCTTCCACGAGTTTGCCCGCAGCTTGACGACCACCCTGGGTGTCGAGGTGAGCCTGGCAACCCCCGATTCGCCGACTGCGGCGCACGACTTTGACCTGTTGATCCTCGATTCCGATGGCATTCGCAGCGACCGCATCGATCAGATTGCCAAGTGGCTTGACGATCGCGGTGGCGTTCCCATGCTGGTGATCGTCGACGACGAGGCGCTCGGCACCCTGCGTCTGCCGAACCACGCGCATGCCGACTTTGTATGCCCCACGGCGACGCCCAACGAGCTCAAGGCTCGCGCGCAGCGCCTGATGGGCGAGGAGGAGACCGTCGCCGCCGACGATGTGCTCAACATCGATAACCTCGAGATTAACCTGGCCACCTACCAGGTGACGCTCGATGATGAGCCCATCGACCTGACGCTGATGGAGTACTCGCTACTGAGCTTTTTGGCGACGCACCCCAACCGTGCCTACAGCCGCGAAGTGCTGCTGCACCGCGTGTGGGGCTTTGAGTACTGCGGCGGCACGCGCACCGTCGACGTGCACATTCGACGCATCCGCTCCAAGGTGGGCCCGCAGATCGCGGCACACATCACCACCGTCCGCGGCGTGGGCTATCTGTTTAAGGACTAGATTTCCACCACAAAGGGGACAGACACCTTTGTGGTGGTATTGACGCAGGTGCGGGTTCCTTTCGGGCCTGCAACAGAACTTAAGCCTTCCTAAAAGATTGCGTTCTCATACACGTTCGCCCGCATATTGGGGTACAACTCAACGTGAACAATGATGGCCCGCCACATGTTTGGCGGGCCTTTGGTTATTTGACGAAAGGATCGCAGCTATGAGCGAGTACGATTCCCAGCGTCCCCAGGATGCGGGCAACGCCGGCGAGACCCAGCAGCAGCCGCGCGTGCAGGTGGAGTCGACGCCTGCCGACAGCAACATTCCCTACGTGCAGGCCTACGACACACAGACTGGCAAGCCGCTGGGCGGTGCGCAGGTCGTGAACAAGCACACGGTGGTCAAGACCAAGACCAAAAAGCTGCCGATCTTTATTACGGCACTCGCCGGTTGTGCCTGCGGCGCCCTGCTGGTCATTGCGCTTATTATGAGTGGCACGCTCGATATCGGCGGCGGCAAGAATGCCGTGACGGCGGGCGCTTCGGGTTCATCGACGCAAAAGATCACGATCGATTCCGAGGACACCACGTTGGCCGAGGCCGTTTCTGCCAAGGCATTGCCTTCCGTGGTTTCCATTACCGCCACTTCGAGCGGCAGTCAGAATGGCTCGCTTTCGCAGTCTGCCGACGATTCGAATAACTCGGGCAGTGTCGGTTCGGGCGTGGTGCTCGATACCGAGGGCCACATCCTCACCAACAACCATGTGGTCGATGGCTATGACCAGTACGTGGTGACCATGGACGACGGCACCACCTACGAGGCCGAGTTCGTGGGCAACGACGCCTCGAGCGACCTGGCCGTCATCAAGCTCAAGGACGCCGACGCCTCCAAGCTCACGCCGATCGAGATTGGTGATTCCTCCAAGCTCAACGTGGGCGAGTGGGTTATGGCGATCGGCTCGCCGTTCGGCAACGAGCAGTCTGTCTCCACGGGCATTGTGTCGGCGCTGTATCGCTCTACGGCCATGAGCTCTACCAGCGGTAACACTATCTACGCCAACATGATCCAGACCGATGCCGCCATCAACCCGGGCAATTCCGGTGGCGCGCTCGTCAACGACAACGGCGAGCTCGTGGGTATCAACTCGCTTATCGAGAGCTATTCGGGCTCCAGCTCGGGCGTGGGCTTTGCCATTCCGGTTAACTACGCCAAGAACATTGCCGACCAGATTATCGACGGCAAGACGCCGGTGCATCCGTACATGGGCGCTACGCTTTCGAGCGTCAACGCGCTCAACGCCCGCACCAACAAGCTGAGCACCGATAGCGGCGCGTATGTGGCGAGCGTCGTTGAGGACGGTCCTGCCGCCAAGGCCGGCATTCAGGAGGGCGACGTCATCACCAAGTTGGGCGACGACGAGATCACGAGCGCCGATGGCCTGATCATCGCGCTGCGCAGCCACGAGGTGGGCGAGAAGGTCGAGATCACGCTCATGCGCGGCAAGGAAGAGAAGAAGGTCACCGTCGAGCTGGGCTCCGATGAGGAGCTGCAGAACCAGCAGCAGGACGACAGTTCGACCGACACCGGCAACGGCGGTATTACCG
>UQJA01000013.1 GCA_900541285.1 uncultured Collinsella sp. | reverse complement strand
TTCCTCTTCCATGGCGGATTCCTTTCCTCGGGCCCGCCGCGCGGCGGGCGCGTCTCTCTAGGGGCGCGGGGGATCCCCCGCAGGCGGCGGCCCGGCTCGGGCGCCGCCTCTGGGACCGGGCCTCGCGAAAGCGGGCTCCCAAACGGCCCGCGGCATGACGGGTCCGAGGCCGCCCGGTCCCCAAGTGCTATGGACGCCCGACGCGATGTCGGACGCCATAGGCTACTTGCTGGATTTCGAACCTGAAGCCCTTCTGCGGCGCTTTCGGACATCGCTGCCCGCATCCGCGTACGGGGCGGTCATGAGCGCCATCTCGCGCAGCAGCGAGAGGTCGGCCGCGCCCGGGCTCTCGGGCGGGCTCTCCAGGAAGTCGGCGACGAGCCTCGCGGCCTTCGCGATGCGCCCGTCGGGGCCGGCCTGCGTCTTGCTCTCGCTCCTCACGTAGTCGGAGAGCTCCCGCTTGGTGCGCCGCCAGGGCTCCATGGCGGCGTGCATCTCCGCTTGGCGCTCCTTCGGCATGCCTGCGAGCGAGCGCACCGTCTCGGCGCTGAGGTTGCCGCGGTCGGCCTCGGCGGCCCACTCGGGCGAGAGGTCCTCGGCGATCCGGCGGGCCAGCCTCTCCTCGCGCGCGATGGTCTTGCCGGAGACCTTGCGGCCCGTCTGCCGCTCGATGATGGCGGCCTTCACGTCGTCGACGCGCATGCCGGAAAGCGACGGGTCCTCGGAGCGCAGGCGCACGGCGTCGCCCCTGAGAGCCTCGGTCGCAGCGGCGCGCTCGGTCACGGTGAGCGCGCGGGTGAAGTAGTTCGCGGCGTGGAGCAGCGTCACCGCCCGCTCGTCGTCGATGCCCTCGATCACGCGGCAGGGCATCCTCTCGTAGGCGGGGTCGCCCTTCGCGAGCAGCGCGTAGGCGGCCTTGCGGCGGGGCCCGGAGACCATCTGCCACGAGCCGTCGCCGACCTTGCGCACGAGCGGCAGGTCGGTGAGGCCGTCCTGGCGTATGGACTCGGCGAGCTCGGCTATGCCGGCCGGGTCCATGGAGTACGCGGCGTTCGCCGGGTGGTCGGCGATGTCGGCCACCGCTATCTCGGACACCGGGTAGCGCCCGCGGGTGCGCGACGCGCCGTCGAGCAGCCCCGTGATGGTGAAGCCCGCGGCCACCTGGCTAGGCGAGTTCACGGGACACCTCGTCTGCGAGCGCCTCGTAGTCGCGCGCGGGGCGGCTCCCCGGCTCGAAGGGCGCCCCCCGCTTTCCCTGGCCGCCGCCAGGGCGGCCTCACCGAGGGCGGCCCCCCGGCTCGAGGGCCGCCACCGGCTTCCACTGCCAGCTGCCCTCGCAGACCTTGCTGCTCGCATGTATGACCGTCTCGAACTGCTCGTCCGGGAAGAACCCGTCGAGCACGGCCGCGCCCGTGGCCTCGGCGTTGGTCATGCGGCCGGGAACGCACGTGCGCAGTATCCTCCAGCGGGGCGTGGGCATACGGAGCGCATCTGCGATGGAACGCGTCGCCTCGACGGTGAGCGCCGTGCCGCGCATCACGGTGGAGTCGAGCTTCACGGGGATGGCGACCATGCCGCCCTCCGCTGCGGCGAGGTAGGCGTTGAAGGCGAGCCTGCGCATCACGGGGCTGCAGTCGATGAGGCAGACGTCGTAGGAGCCCGAAGCGTCGTCGAGGGCGAACTTGAGGCGCTGCTCGCGCAGGAACATCTCGTTCTGGTCGACGAGGTCGATGGTCGAGGCCACCACGTCGAGGTTCTCCGCTGCCGCATAGGCGACCTCCTCCACGGGCGCGCCGCCGTAGAGCAGCTCGACCGACGTGCGTCGCTCGGAGGCGGCGCGGTCGGAGAGGCCGGAAGAAGTCGGTGGCGGACGCCTGCGGGTCGAGGTCGACGAGCAGGGTCCGAAGGCCCCGGGCGGCGAAGATGGCCGCCAGGTTGACGGCGGTCGTCGTCTTGCCGACGCCGCCCTTGTAGTTGGAAATGGCTATCGTGCGCATGGGTCGCGTCCTCTCTAGCGTGGGGCGCGCCTCGCCGCATCCGGTCCGGCGCGCCCCGAGTCTCGGAGCGTCGGGACTAAACCGTACGGATTTGTCCGACAAGCGGAGTGTACCACGAAAACGTACGTACTTGTACGTTTTCGTGGTACAAGGGCCGGGTTTCGGGGAAAACCGGCCCCGGGAGCCCGGGGCCGGGCGCGCCGCCTAGGAGAGCGGCTCCATCTCGCCGAAGCAGTTGACGTGGTGGCGCAGGAGCGCTCGGTTCTCCTTGACGACCATCATCGCCACCTCGTCGAAGCGGACCGGGGTGTCGGCGTAGTCGTCGCCGTTGCCGGCGAGCCACGTCGCCGCCAGCGCCTCGCGCATCCCGCGCGCCCTGTGGGCCTCGGGGAATCCGTCCGTCCCGATGCGGACCGTGGCGTCGACGAACACCAGGGTCCCGTCCTCGTCCACCGCCACGAGGTCGATCCCGCCGATGCCCTCGGGCCCCTGCCAGGCCTCGTCGACGATCTCGTAGCCCTTGCGCTCGAGGAAGGTCCTGACCGCGCCCATCGCCTTTTCCTTCATGTTGTTCATGTCTTGCTTCTTAGACTCTGAGGCCCGCCCCTGTGGCGTGCCTTGCGCCGCGTGAGTCGCATACAGCGCGGGCGTGCCTGCAAGGGAGGAAGCGAAGTCGGGCGTGGTTATAGGAATCTCCCGACGGCAGTTTTTCGCGTTGTTCGCGCGCGGAGCGCATGGGGCGAAGAACCCGAAAAAGTGTCGCGGCCCTTGCTGGCCGCCCGCCGGCGTGCGACCCTGCGCGCCCAAGGAGCGCCAGGGCGGGTTTCGGATCGGAGGGGCGGAGGCGTGCGGCATGGAATCGGGCGTGGGCGCCGAGGCCTTCCGGGCATTGGATGCGACCCGTCGGCGGTTGCCGGGGCACTCGCGAGGGTTTACGTCGGAACGTCACGGCGAGGACGGAGGCGGGCTCCCGAGTCGCGACGCTTCGGTCCGAAGCAGGACGGCGTTTCCCGCGCCGCTTGCGGCCGATATGCGCACGAGACCGCCGGCGGCGAGATGGTTCTCTATGCGGAACGGCTACGGTGCTGCGCAATACGTCCGTTGGGAGAAGGAGGCAAGCAGATGTTGGGCTACGAAGAGAAGTTGGAGCGCATCGAGCTCGTCGATGCCGTGAGTGATGTCGGGAGGCTGGCAAGGGGCTTGGACCAGCTGCTCGAGTCCCTGGCGCACGCCGACCAGCTGGACCCGCTCGACGTCGGGGGAATCCTGGCCCTGAGGTCGATAAGCGAGAGGTGCGCCGAGCGCATCGGCGACGCTGCGCGAATCTTGGAGGCTCAGAGCGAGGTTCTCTACGCCGAGGAGCGGGCAAACGCCAAGCCTTGCGGAAACCAATGAGCGCGGCTCGAATCGGAAGCTGTTCTCTGAACCAACTGGGGTTTCCTTTGCCACTCGCATAAAGCTTGGAAAGCGGCTGTCCCTCTTATTTCCAGTACCGCGCCGTACCGCTGCGTTATAATGCTGAAAACGCATTTGTATTGCATTTCGAGGGATTGAGGCGCAAGTGTCTGACGGTTACAAGGAACTCATCAAGGGCAACCCCGACGAGACCGAGATCAGGAGCTTCCTGGTAAACGGCGATCAGGTATCCGTGACCCTGCGCATCCCCGATACTCTGCGTGACGCGGCCAAGGAGGAGGCAGCCCTTCGGGGCATGAGCTTCTCCGCCTTCGTGCGTACGTGCATGATCGAAGAGCTCGCGAAGAAGGGACAATAGCCCGTGACCGAGCCAACCCACGACATCTCGGTCGAAGGCTTCATAGAGTCCTTCGACCGACGATACCCGACTTTCATTCTCAAGACGTTGCTGTGCGACCGCACTACGGGGTGCAACATCATATGGGCCGACAACGAATACGAGGCTCTGGGCGACGGCTACATGGGCGACGACGAGATAACCGTCGAGAAAATCACGGGAATGAACTCCGGCGTCATCAAGCCGCGCATCGCAAAGGAGCAGGAGAAACAATCCCAGCGCACCAAGAGCCGGGCTGAAGTGTTCACTCCGTCCTGGCTATGCAACCAGATGAATAACGACCTGGACGAAACCTGGTTCGGCCAGCGCGACGTCTTCAACACTGAGACCGTTGCGGATAATGGCGCCAATACATGGACGACGACTGATAATTCGATTGAATTTCCCAAATCCAAGGGACGCGGCTGGCGAGCATACGTGGAAGCGCCGCGCCTCGAGATCACGTGCGGCGAGGCGCCGTTCGTGTGCTCGCGCTACGACACCGTGACGGGTGACGAGCTGCCCGTAGGCGAGCGCGTGGGCTTCCTTGACCGCAAACTGCGCGTCGTGACTGAGAAGACCAAGACTCGCAAGGAGTGGGTGCGCCGCGCCCTCGACGCGCTGCGCGCGACGTACGGCTTCGAGTACCAGGGCGACAACCTGCTTATCGCTCGAATCAACGTGCTCGAGACGTTCGCCGAACATCTACGCAATCGCTGGGGTTCTGACCCCCAACAGGACGAGCTCGAGCAGGCAGCATGGATCGTTTCCTGGAACTTCTGGCAGATGAACGGCTTCACCGACGCCGTGCCCACCAACAAAATGGGCGCTGAGGTGGAGTCGACCTTGGGGACGTTCGAGGAGCCCGAGCCGGAGCCGATTCAACCGTCGCTTTTCGATCTGTTTGATGACGTATTCCCCGACGAGACAACCGAAGAGACCAATGAAGAGGAGCCGAAGGAAACGGTTCCTCTCTGCGTGATATACGACTGGCAGAATGGCGAGCCTTTCGAGTTCGCCTCATTGAAAGGTAAGGCAGCAGCCATGGGAAAGAAGTTCTATGCGGTGATCGGAAACCCCCCCTACCAAGAGAGTCGCGAAACAACGAAAGATATGCCCGTCTACAATGTTTTTATGGATGCGGCATATGAGGTATCAGACAGGGTGGAGCTTATCACGCCTGCCCGTTTCCTATTCAACGCTGGAGCAACTCCTAAAACATGGAATCAAGCAATGCTCAGTGACGAACATTTCAAGGTTTTGCACTATGAGCCCGATAGCTCCAAAGTCTTCTGTGGGGCCGAAATTAAAGGTGGGGTTGCCATACACTATCGAGACTCGCAAGCGATATTGGGGCCCATCGACACCTTTACTTCTTATCCGGAGTTGAATTCGATTTCACAGAAGGTTAAGGCTCTCTTCATCTCGGATCTTGGCAGCATAATGTATCCGTATTCAACATACACGCTTGCAAATCGGCTGTGGGAGGATTTTCCGAACCGCAAAGCCGAAGTTGAGTACATTGCAAAAAATCGAAATTAATTATCAAAAGATGAGAAAGAGGGTAAGTTAAGCAATCTCCGGATTATTACAACTAATATATTCGACTTACTTGCTTTGCCTAATTGGGATGAGAATCTATTTTTTGATGCAAAACCGAACGACGAGCACGAATACTGCAGAATCTTGGGGCGTGCAAATGGACAACGATGCTCCAAGTGGATTCGTTCGAGTTACATTGATCTCGCAGAGAATTACAACAAGTATAAAGTTCTGATCACTGCTGTTAACGGAAGCGGTAAATTCGGAGAGACATTGAGCACACCCATTATTGGCACGCCTGAACTGGGGTATACGCAGACATTCCTTGGGATTGGCTCTGTTGATTCCGAAGAAGAAGCACAGGCTATCTATAAGTACATCTGCACGAAGTTCGTCCGGGCTATGCTTGGAGTTCTTAAAATTACGCAACACAACCCTCCTGAAAAATGGAAGTTTGTCCCTCTCCAGGACTTCACCGTTAACTCTGACATCGACTGGACGCAGTCTGTGGCCGACATCGATCGTCAGCTCTATGCGAAGTACGGCCTCGACGAAGAGGAAATCGAGTTCATCGAATCCCACGTGAAGGAGATGGACTAGCTATGGCAAGTATCGACATCTCCCAAATCATCGAGACCACCGCTCCCGCGGTGCCACAAATCTATGCCTACACCACGCCCGAGATCGCCCGCCACAACGGGTGGACCAAGATCGGTTACACCGAGCAGGACGTGCGCGAGCGCATCAAGCAGCAGACGCACACCGCCGACGTGCAATGGCACCTGGAGTGGAGCGGCAACGCCACGTGGGAGCACCGCGCAGGCACGTTCCACGACACTGACTTCCACGCATACCTCGAGAAGCAGGGCGTCGAGCGCGAGCCCAAGAAGGAATGGTTCAAGATCAGCGGCGAGGAATCTCACCAGCAGTTCTACCGGTTCCGCGACACCGACGGCGTGCTGGACGCACCCGGCGCCGCCTCCTACACCCTGCGCGCCGAGCAGCAGCGCGCAGTGGAGCAGACGGGAGCCTTCGCCCGCGCCCATTGGGACGAGGGCGGCGCGCACGGCGGCGAGTTCCTGTGGAACGCAAAGCCGCGCTTCGGCAAGACGCTCACCGCATACGACCTGTGCCGCGACATCGGCGCGCAGAAGGTGCTCATCGTCACCAACCGCCCCGCCATCGCCAACTCTTGGTACGACGACTACGTGAAGTTCGTCGGAGTAGAGGGCGGCTACCGCTTCATCAGCGGAGTGGACGCCCTTGCCGGCAAGCCTTACTGCCTCAACCGCGAGGAGTACCTTCGCGCCATTCGCAACGACTCGGAAGGCCCCAAGGGATTCATCGAGTTCGTAAGCCTTCAGGACCTCAAGGGCTCCATCCGCTTCGGCGGCATCTATCAGAAGCTCGACGAGGTTGCCGATCTCACCTGGGACGTGCTCATCATCGACGAGGCGCACGAGGGCGTGGACACCTTCAAGACCGACGTGGCGTTCGACCACATCAAGCGCCGCTTCACACTGCACCTCTCCGGCACGCCTTTTAAGGCCATCGCCAACGAGAAGTTCGCCGACGACGCCATCTACAACTGGACATATGCCGACGAGCAACAGGCCAAACGCGACTGGCCGGCCGACTCCGAGCAGCCGAACCCCTACGCCAATCTCCCCAAGCTCAACCTGCTTACTTACCAGATGAGCGACATCGTCGAGCAGGAGGCCCGCGGCGGCATGGAGATCGACGGCGAGCAGACCGAGTTCGCCTTCGACCTCAACGAGTTCTTCTCGACCAAGCAGAACGGCGGCTTCGTGCATGACGCCGACGTGGACAAGTTCCTCGACGCGCTCACCACGCAGGAGAAGTTCCCGTTCTCGACGCTCGGGCTGCGCGACGAGCTGCGCCACACGTTTTGGATGCTCAACCGCGTCGACTCCGCCCACGCGCTTGCCAAGAAGCTGAAGACGCACCCCATCTTCGGGGACTACGAGGTGGTGCTTGCCGCCGGCGACGGCAAGATCGACGCCGACGACGAGAACGAGAAGTCGCTCGACAAGGTGCGCCGCGCGATCAAGGACCACGACAAGACCATCACCCTTTCGGTCGGCCAGCTCACCACGGGCGTGACCGTGCCGGAGTGGACCGCCGTGCTCATGCTCTCGAACATGGCGAGCCCCGCACTGTACATGCAGGCGGCCTTCCGCAGCCAGAACCCGTGCCTGTTCGACCTGGGCGGCGGCAACTACGCGCGCAAGGAGAACGCCTACGTCTTCGACTTCGACCCGGCGCGCACGCTCACTATCTTCGAGCAGTTCGCCAACGACCTGTACGGGGAGACCGCGCGCGGCGGCGGCGACGTGGAGACGCGCGAGCGCCACATCCGCCAGCTGCTGAACTTCTTCCCCGTCTATGGCGAGGACGATGAGGGGCAGATGGTCGAGCTCGACGCCGAGCAGGTGCTCAGCGTGCCGAGGCGCATCCATGCCCGCGAGGTGGTCAGACGCGGCTTCATGAGCAACTTCCTGTTCCAGAACATCGCGAGCGTCTTCCGCGCGCCGGCAGAGGTCGTGGAGATCATCCAGCGCTTCGATCCCTACGAGCAGGGCAAGGCACAGAACGCCGAGAAGAACAAGGTCGAGATCGATGAGGGCACGGCCGACGAGCTCTCCATCAACGACGAGGGCGAGGTGGAGATCCCTGACGAGCAGGTCGTAGGCAAGGCTGCGGACATCTTCGGGCCGAAGGTCTACGGCGACATCGCCGTCGAATTCTCAGGCCACATGGACGATATCGCGAAAGCCCACGAGGCCGATGACGACGACCGGGCGATGCTCGACAACCTCAAGGAGGCCTTCAAGCAGAGCGTGACCGCGCCTCTGGTACAGGCCGCCAAGGAGAGCTACGGCAGCGAGCTCAAGCCACGCCAGCAGCAGCAGATCGAGCGCAAGGTCCAGGCGGACGCCGACATCCAACTCAACCGCCAGGTCGGCGACTACCAGATCCAGGCGCGACGCATCGAGCAGTCGCGCAAGGACGAGCTCAAGGCGGCATCCAGCGCTGCCGAGCGGGCCGAGGTGAACCAGCGGCATGACGAGCAGAAGGCCGAGGCGTTCCAGGCGCTCGCCCGGAAGCTCGAGGACTCTCGCGAGGAGCTCGTGCAGAGCGCCGGCGAGACCGTGGTGCGCGAGGTGGAGACGGCAAAGAAGGAAGACGAGAAGCAGGGCATCGAGGACAATGTTCGCGCCCACCTGCGCGGCTTCTCGCGCACCATCCCGTCGTTCCTCATGGCCTACGGCGAGGAAGGCACGACGCTCGCGAACTTCGACACTGTGATCCCCTCCGACGTCTTCCTGGACGTCACGAGCATCACCGTGGACGAGTTCCGCTTCCTGCGCGATGGCGGTGACTACACCGACACCAAGACTGGCGAGGTTAAGCACTTCGTCGGGCACCTCTTCGACGAGGTGGTGTTCAACGACTCCGTAAGCGAGTTCATCAAGCTGCGCGAGCGCCTGGCCAACTACTTCGACGAGTCCCAGACGGAGGACATCTTCGACTACGTGCCGCCCCAGAAGACCAACCAGATCTTCACGCCGCGCAACGTCGTTGTCGAAATGGTGGACCTCTTCGAGAAGGAGAACCCAGGCTGCTTCGACGACCCGAGCCATACCTTCGCCGACCTGTACATGAAGTCGGGCCTCTACATCACCGAGATCGTCAAGCGTCTGTACCGAAGCGAGGGCATGAAGGCCGCCTTCCCGGATGACCGCGAGCGCCTGGACCACATCCTGGAGCACCAGGTGTTCGGCATCGCGCCCACCAAGATCATCTACGAGATCGCCACGCACTTCATCCTGGGCTTCCACGACGAGGTCGGCCAGGGTTGCGACTCGAACTTCGAACTCGCGGACTCCGCGGAGCTTGCCAAGGAGGGCACGCTTGACGCCTATGTCGAGCGCGTCTTCGGGCCCAAGCTGGGCGAGGCGTAGCGCGTGGTAGACGTAGTCGACAGCCGGCAGGGCGGACGTGCGGAGGCGGCGCGCGCGGCAGCTGATGCCGTGCGGCGGGATGGCGCCGAGCTGTGCGCCCGCCTGGTCTTCCGCGCCTCGCGCAACGAACTGAGGCGCGCGGGGATCACCACGCCCATCGCTCTCTACGATGAGCTGAAGCAGGTCTTTTGGAACGCAGACGAGGGCGTCACCCTGGGCGACCACCTCTCTGTCGGGTTCGGCAAGGTCGACCGCCGCCGTCAGGTGCGCGCCTTCGCCGAACGCCATGCGGACGAGCCCAGAAACGTCGCCGCGAAAGCCTATGAGCGCGAATACGGCTTCAGCGCAGGCATCGCCGCGATATGGCTCGACCTGTTCGCCGAGCCCGCGGACGTGAGCTTATCGGAGTGGCTTGGCGTCAAGGTCGCTGAATGCCCGACGGACGCCCCGGCCTCCCGTGCGGATGTGCCCGTAGCCCTCGACACCGAGCGCGAGGCACCCGCCCTCGAGGGCTTCCTTGCCCGGGAGCTTGCCGGCCGCATCTGCGACGAAGGCCTCGTGCGCCGGCGCTTCGCCTTCGAGTTTCCCGACGATCCGCTCGAAGCGCTTGAGCACGGCATCGAGGATGCGGGCTACTACGAGGACCGCGGCTTGCTCTTCCGAGAAGGGAGCACCCCGAACGACCACTTCACGCGGCTATTGGCCGAGCATCCGTCTTTCGCGAAGGGCGACGCCGGCTTCGAGAACGCCGTGTGGCAGCACCCCGCCTTCCGCCAGGTGCTGCGCCAGGCGCTTTCGGACCACCGCTTACTTCTCTACGAGGGCGACAGCTACATCTCGTTCTCGCGGCTGCACGACGTGCTAGACGCGCGCATGGCGGACATCGAGTCGTACGCGCCCGCGGTGAGCGTGGATGCGCCCGAAGGCGAGCCCTTCACCGTGGCGAGCCTGCGCGCGGGCGGCGCCACTCCGCATCCGCTGTACGGGCTGGACATGCCCGACGACTTCTACGAGGGACTGCTCGACGCGGGAGGGCTCCTGCGCAGCTGTACGCTCGCCGGAACCAAGGTGTTCGTCGCCGGAGGCGAGGGGCGGCTTTCCGCAGCCGACCTCATCGAGTGGATCGTCGCCCACCATGAGGGAATCGAGCGCGATGACCTGCCGAGACTGCTCGCAAACGATCTGGGCATTACGTGCCCGGCACCGCTTCTGACGACGACCATTTACAACTCCGACGTCTACTACGACGACATCGGGGACGCATATTACTCATCCATGGAGGCATGGAAGAAGGAGGCACGAAATGAGCTTGCTTGAGGAAGGGATCGCGACCGGCAACGTCCTGCCGACGGGGCGCAAGGAGAAGCACTCCATCGACAACGTGACGCGCGACTTCGACATCTACCGCATCAAGTGCGACCTTCTGTTCTACAACGACCAGAATGATCGCATCGCCACTTGGGTAAGCGAGTACAACTCTGCGCAGAGTGCGGACCTGCTCGCCCTCGGCCGCGACGAATATAACGGCGTTATCGAGGACTTCATCGTCGAGAGCAACCCCGGCGCGCTCAGGAAGACCGAGAAGAGCATCGCCCTTCGCGGCCAGCTTAGGCCGGGCATCGTGCTCAACGATGGGCGCGTCATCGACGGCAACCGACGCCTGACCTGCGTCCGCCGCCTCGCGCGGGCGAACAACGAGGCGGGCTGGTTCGAGGCCGCCATTCTCGACGACGCCACCGGCAGCGACCCCAAGCGCATCAAGCTGCTCGAGCTCGCCATCCAGATCGGCGAAGAGGAGAAGGTGGCGTACGACCCCGTCGACCGACTCGTCGGCGTATACCGCGACGTGGTTAAGAACCACCTCATAACCCCTGCGGAGTACGGCAACGCGACGGGCATGACCGAGGCGGAGGTGAAAAAACTCGTCGACCGCGCCCAGTACATGGAGGAGTTCCTCGAATTCTGCCAGGCCCCCGAGCAGTACCACCTCGCCCGCGCCCTCAAAGTCGATGGCCCCTTGGGCGAATTCAGCCGCGTGCTGAAGAAGTACGACAACAGGCGCGACAAGCAGCTTGTCAAACGGCTCATGTTCGCCAACATGGTGGTGCAGCCCGAGGGCGACATCACCCGATACGTGAGAGACTTCGGCAGCGTGGCAGGCACGGATGCGGAGGCCGACTTCAAGGCCGCCGAGCTGCAGGCCATGTCCGAGCTCCTCGAGAAGATGGGTCCCGACGCCCTCACGCGCGAGAAGGTGAGCGAGCTGCGCTCGGACGGCAACCTCGTCGACGGCTTCAAGCGCGCAGGCGACCGTGCAAGGGAAACCGTGCGCCGCGTCAAGCTCATGGACACGCCCGCCAAGAAATCCGCCGACTGCCTCTCCGAGCTCGAGAAGATCCTTCCCGAGATGCTCGACGTGCTGGGACCCGACGAGCTCGAGAAGGTGCGCCGTAACCTCGTTGCCGTCGCCGACAAGGTGGAAGAGCTGATCGGTGAGATCGATGAGCGCGCCTAGGGCCGTCGTCTGCTACGACGAGGCGCGGCCAGGCATGTACCTGCGCATCGAGGGGCAAGACGTCGCCTCGTTCATGGCCTCGGCCGCATGGCGCGCCTGGCTGTACTACCCGGCGAGCGCCGTAGACGGCACCGACCGCGACCGCATTCTGCTCGATGGCGACATGGGCCTTCGCGAGTGCCAGGACATGCTCGAGGCGATCATGGAGGCCGACGGCCACGGCGTCGAGGTTGCGCTGGACCCGAGCTTCGGCGCCTTCGTGAACGCCGGCGAGACTTACATCCGCGAGCGCTCCGAAGTGGGCTTGGCCATCAAGTCGCAGACCGCCGAGTGCATCGCCGACGACCCCCAGTTGGGGCCGCGCTTCCGGGAGTTCCGCGACGTGGTGAACGCATCGATGGTGCGCCCCCTGCGCGACCGGCAGATGCTCGACGCCTTCTTCATGGCGACGGTTGGGCGCGCGGCCGACTTCTCGGTGCCCGGCGCCGGCAAGACCGCGACGGTGCTCGGCGTGTTCGCCTACCTGCGCCATTTGGGCCACGCACGGCGCATCGTGGTGGTTTGCCCCAAGAACGGCTTCGAGTCGTGGGAGAAGGAATGGGTCGCCACCTTCGGGGATAAGCTCCCTTTGAGCTGCTTCTCGCTGGGAGACCCCGCCATAGCGGCGATGTCGACCGAGCGCAGGCGCAACGCGCTATCGCTCGACAGCGGCGCATGCAACCTGTTCACGTTCAACTACGAGTCGCTCTCGGGCTACGTGCGGGAGCTGCATTCCATCATCCCCGACCAGACCCTGCTCGTCTTCGACGAGGTGCATCGGGTGAAGGCCATCGGCGGCAGGCGCGCGGAAGCCGCGCTCGAGGCGGCCGACGGCGCGAAGTTCGTGATCGCCCTTACGGGAACGCCCATCCCGAACACCTACCAGGACATCTACAACCTGCTGCACATCCTGTATCCCGAGGACTACGACACGTTCTTCGGCTACGAGCCGGGCGAGCTCCGCGCGCCCGATGCGGACCTCCAGGCAAGCCTCAACGACAGCCTGGCGCCCTTCTTCTGCCGAACGAACAAGGATGAGCTCGGCGTGCCGCGCCCGGAGCCCGACGAGATCGTGGAGGTCGAGGCGACGCCCGATGAGGACACGTTGCTGCGAGTCCTGTACGCGTCTTGTCCCAACGCGCTCGCGAGGATCATACGCACCCTGCAGCTCGAGAGCGATCCCGAGATGCTCTGCTCTGCAGTGGACCCAGGCGACCTCGAGTACGTGCTCGACCAGGTCGGCGACGACTACTCGGACATCGACTACGTCGACTTCTCGCAGACGTTCTACGAGGCCATCGAGCGAAGCCGCCCGAGCTCGAAGCTCGTGGCGTGCGAGCGGCTCGTGGAGCGCGTCGTCGCCGAAGGCCGCCCCGTCATAGTATGGTGCATCTTCGTCCGCAGCATCAGCAACCTCCGCCGCGACCTCGCCGCCATGGGGATTCCGGTAGAGGCGATCTACGGCGCCACTCCTCAGGAAGAGCGACGCGAGATTCTGGACGACTTCCGCGCGGGGCGCTTCAGGGTGCTCGTGACCAACCCGCAGACGCTTGCCGAGTCGGTCTCTCTGCACAGCGTCTGTCACGACGCGGTGTATTTCGAGTACAGCTACAACTTGGTGCACCTGCTGCAGTCGAAGGACCGCATACACCGTCTGGGCCTGCCCGACGACCAGAAGACGCGCTACTACTTCATGCGAGAGAAGTTCATGCGCGACGGCAGGGAGCTATCCCTGGACGCCGTGATCTACGACCGCTTGAAGGAGAAGGAGCAGACGATGCTCGACGCCATCGACCGCGGCTGCCTCGAGGGCGGCTACCTCGATGACGAGGACCTGCGTATCGTCTTCGAGCGCCTGCTGGGAGAAGATGCCAAGAGCCTGGAATACTAAGAGGCCGAACGGCGCACTGACGATATTGGCTCATAAGTAACAACTGCGAAGGAAAGATAGGGCTTTAAGGATGGATGCAGGAAAATCTACGATAAGCGGCGTGTTCAACGGATCGCGCCTGCTCGAAATACCCTTCTACCAAAGGGCGTACGTCTGGGGAGAAGAGCAGTGGGAGCGCTTCCTTGGCGATATGGAGTTTGTCACGGCCTCGAAGCGGCCCTACTTCCTGGGCTCCATCATCCTGAAGCAGGAGTCTTCCGGCTACACCTGGTCCGAAGTGTCGGAGGTTCGCACCGTCATCGATGGCCAGCAGCGCCTCACGACCATGGTCATCTTCTTCAAGGCGCTTTGCGCGAAAATCGACGCCAACAGGCTGTTCGAGCGAGATTTCGTTCTAGAGACTGGCGAAGTCGCCTTGAGGCACGGCAAATATGACCGGCAGGATTTCGAGAAGGTCGTCAATGCAACGGGCAGCGAGCCCGTCGAGGGTTCCTCGGCCATCATCGGCGCCTACAACTACTTCCTCAAGAACATCGACCCGGAAAAGGTCGACAGGAACACGATCAAGTCGAACGTTCAGTTCGTCTGCATCGACCTAACCGAGGGCGAGGACGAGCAGCAGATATTCGACACCATCAACTCGCTCGGCGTGCGCTTGACCACGGCAGAGCTCCTGAAGAACTACTTCTTCAACCGCGAGAACGAGCAGGCGTTCAAGGATAGCTGGGAAGACGTCTTCGAGCCGACGGCAGAGAAGAAGAGCTTTTGGGACCAGGAGGTCGTCACCGGCCGCATCAAGCGAACGCTTATCGACCTCTTCTTCGACGCGTTCCTGCAGATCATGGTGCAAGATAAGGCGCGCTGCGTGACCGCCGAGGACAAGCTCTACTACTCGCGCACCTCGAATCTCTTCCAGTCCTACAAGGATTTCATCAGCAGGTACTGCGACGGGGGCAAAGACGAGGTCCTGAATGCAATGAACGCCTATGCCGCAGTGTTCGAGTCGACGTTCGACCCCACCTGCTGCGATAGGAACGTCCCGCCCGCACCGTCGACCGAGCGCCTGAACGTGCTGATATTCGGCCTCAAGAACTCGACGCTCATCCCGTACGTACTCTACGTTCGCAAGAACGCCGAGTCTTCGGGCGAGGAATCCGAGGTCTTCGCCCTGCTTGAGAGCTACATCGTCCGCCGAACGCTGGTCCAGGCGACCACGAAGAACTACAACAGGCTGTTCACCTCGCTGATCCTGAACGAGGTAAAGGACGCGAAGGCACTGAGGAAGGCTCTCGAAGCCAACGAAGAGGCGACGACGTACATGCCCGGCGACGCCGAGGTTCGAGCGGCATTCGAGGAATCGTGCCTGTACAACCTCCAGTCCAAGGGCGTCCTCTATCTGTTGGAAAGCGCCATACGCCCGGGCATGAGCAGCACGGCCCTGCTCGGGTTCAACCAGTACACCCTCGAGCACATGATGCCCAAGAAGTGGCGCAACAAATGGGGAGCCCTCGACGAGGAGGCCGCGACGCGAAGGGACAGGAAGCTCCTCACGCTCGGCAATCTGGCCATCATCACGCATTCGCTCAACGCCTCTATCCGCGACGCCGATTGGACCACCAAGAAGCAGGGAAAGGGGTACAAGGACGGCCTTGCCCTCTGCGCCGCCGGCCTTGCGACGATGGCCGGCGCCTTGGAGAAAGAATCTTGGGGCGAGGACGACATCGCCGATCGCGCCGAATGGCTTGCGAACAAGGCGTTGGAGGTCTGGCGATAGGCCCTACCTGCGTCCCATCTCGAAGATGCTTGCGGTGTCGGAGCCTGCGTCCATGACGGTTGCCGTCGGCTCCTTCAAGGGTGCGGCATGTTGTGATGCCTCAACCGCCGGCACGTCAACAGACTCGCCGAGCGCCAGGAAGAACCTCATCACGAGCTCGACCCTCTGCTGCAGGGACTCGCTCAGCTCGCCGTAGGAGGCCGCCAGACGGACCTCCTTGGTCAACTCTGCCATCGAGTCCTTGAGCGCCTTCTGCACGCCCACGGAGGGCTTCACGACCACCTGCGTGTCGGTGAGCTTGGCGATGATGTAGTCCTGTCGGCTCATGCCGCTCCAGGCGGCCATGTCGCATATCAGCTTGCGCTCCTCGGGCGTGCAGCGGAACGCCATCGTCTTGCTGCGCCTGCGGGCGCTGTTATCGCACGGCATCCTTCTTACCCCCTCGCCCCGTCGAGCGCGGCTGCCATCTCGTCCTGCTTCGTGGGGAACAGGTGCGCGTATCGGTAGGTGATGTCCACCGCCTCGTGGCCCATGCGCTCGGCGATTGCCAGCGCGGAGAAGCCCATCTCGATCAGCAGGCTCACGTGGCTGTGGCGTATGTCGTGCACGCGGATGCGCTTCACGCCCGACGCCTTGCACCCTCGCTCCATCTCGTGGGCCAGGAAGTGCTTGGTCACGGCGAACAGGCGCTCGTCGGGGGCGACGTCGTCGCGCATCTCGATGAAGTCCGCCATCTCGTCGCGCAGGAAGGCGGGCATGACGATCGTGCGCACCGACTTTGGCGTCTTGGGGTCGGTCACGGTGTCCACGCCGTGGAGGCTCTGGTACGACTTGTTGATGCGCAGCCGCGAAGTCTCCAGCATGAAGTCGGACGGCGTGAGCGCCAGGAGCTCGCCGCAGCGGATGCCCGTCCAGTAGAGCAGCTCGAAGGCGTGGAACGACAGCGGCTTGTCCATGACGGCCTCGCTGAACCTCAGGTACTCGTCCTTGGTCCAGAACTGCATCTCGCCGCCCTTCTTCGAGCCTATTTTGTCGACCCTGCGCACCGGGTTGTCGGCGAGGCCGTAGTAGCGCTCGGCGTGGTTGAAGATGGCGTTGAGCTGGTTGTTCACCGTGCGCAGGTACGTCGGCGCCCAGGGCTTCCCGTCGGCGTCCCGGTGCTCGGTGAGCTCGTTTTGCCACCTGATGACGTCGATCGGCCTCACGTCGCACATGCGCATGTCCCCGAAGAACGGCACGAGCTTGTCGTTGATGATGTACTCCTTGGTGATCCACGTGTGCTCGCGTACGCGCGGCTTCACCTCGGAGGCGTACACCTCCACGAACTCGGAGAACGTCATGTCCATGGCCCCGCCGTTAAGGCTCTTGAACTGGCTCTCCCACACTGCGGCCTCCACCTCGGAGGAGAAGCCGCGCTTCGTCTTGTGGCGCTTCGAGCCGCGGGCGTCGCGGTAGTAGCACTGCACGTAGAACGTGCCGTTGTTGCCATCCTTGTACACGGGCATGTCAGTCCACCTCCGGGAAGTACAGGGCGTCGAAGACGTCGCTCCGGACGCGCCCGCGGATCACCACGCGCCCGCGCGCCTCCTGCTCGGCGTTTATCCTCCTGATCACCTCGTAGGCGCTGCCTTTCTTGATCCTCAGCAGCTCCGCGACCTCGTCGGCGTCCAGCATGTGCGGCCTCGGCGTCTTCGCCACCTTCTCGTCCATGGATCCTCCTATCAATAGCGTACGGATACGTACGGTTTACAGATTGAGAGTAAACGTACGAATCTGTACTGTCAATAGAATTGCGTACATTTGCGTACGCTGATAAGATGTGCGGGTACGTATTTCCAGGAGGAGGGCGCATGTCCGTAGGCGAGAACATAAGGCGTTACCGCAAGTCGCGCGGCATGACGCAGGCGCAGCTCGCCGAGGCCGTCGGCCTGACCGAGGGGGCCGTGCGCCACTACGAGAGCGGCATCCGCGCAGTGAAGCCCGAGCTGCTCGAGTCCATCGCCGCCGCGCTCGGCGTTTCCGTCAACGCCCTCAAGGATTACGGCGTCGAGACCGCGGGCGACCTCATGTCGCTTCTCGTGCGGCTCGAGGACTCCTTCGGCATCGTGCCCGCAGCCGACGGCTCGGGCCTCTCTCTGAACCCCAAGGCGCCGCACGCGCCCAAAGCCTCGATGGCGATCGAGCTGTGGGCCGAGAAGCGCGCGCAGCTCGAGAACGGCGAGATCGACGCCGCAGAGTACGAGGATTGGAAAGCCTCGCTGTAGCGGCTCTCTGCCTTTTGCAATCAACGCAACCGAATCAGGACGCCAAGCTAGGCGGTGAGCGCCGCTCGCACCTGCGTATGCTGAGTTTTTACTCCCCATTGCATACGCGAACATTTTCAGCGTGCCCCGGGAGTAAATGCTGCGGTGGCTTACACGGCATCACATGGCGGTACCCCGCGGCATTTCCCCTGGTTACTCCCGTTTTCCCTGAGATGGCGAGATTCTTTACTCCCCATCAACCACCTGGGGTAACGCCGTGCGGAGGCTGCCGAAAAGCCTACTGAGTTCGATTTGAGTTTCACGGGCCCCGAAACAGCCTTTTTTCGCCCTCGGGGACAAAAACAGCGCGTCTACTCACTCGGGATAAATCCTTACTCCCATTCCTCCGAATACCGCCCTGTGCTTTGCCGTCTTGAAATACGGGGAGTAAATCGCGAAATCGCAGGTGAAAGGGAGTAAATAGCCAAAGAAAAAGCCTCCGTCCCAACATGGGAACGGAGGCTAGATCATCGTATTTACTCACCGCCGTCGCTGGCGGCTTTGCCGTGACTTTCGTACGAAACGAAACTCAGCAGCACAGTGCGGCACTCAAAATTGCAGGTCAGAACCCTGTCAGCCTACTCCCACTCGATGGTCGCGGGCGGCTTGGACGTGATGTCGTAGCACACGCGGTTGGCGCCGGGAACCTCGGCAACGATGCGGCCGGAAATGCGGGCCAGCACGTCGTAGGGCAGCTTGGCCCAGTCGGCGGTCATGGCATCGCTGGACTCGACGGCACGCAGGATGATCGGGCGCTGATAAGTGCGCTCGTCGCCCATAACGCCGACGGACTTAATGTCGGGCAGGACCGCGAAATACTGCCAGCAGCTGTGCTCGGAGTTGCGCTCGCCGGTCTGCTCAAACAGACGCTGGTTGTAAGCATCCAGCTCCTCGCGCACGATAGCGTCGGCGTTCTTGAGGATCTCGAGCTTCTCCTTGTCGACCGCGCCGATGATGCGGATGGCCAGACCCGGGCCCGGGAAAGGCTGGCGGAACACGATGTGACCCGGCAGGCCCAGCGCCAGACCGAGCGCGCGGACCTCGTCCTTAAAGAAGTGGTCGAGCGGCTCAATGAGGTCGAAGTGCACGCCCTCGGGGAACGGGATCAGGTTGTGATGGCTCTTGATAGTGGCCGTCTTGCCGCCCGTCTTGCGAGCGCCGGACTCGATGATGTCGGGGTAGATAGTGCCCTGAGCCAGGTACTTGACCGGCTTGCCGTCGGTCTCGAGCTGCTGCGCCACGGCGAAGAACTCTTTCCAGAACTGCGTACCGATGATACGGCGCTTCTCCTCGGGCTCGGTCACGCCGGCCAGAAGCTCGGCGTAGCGGTCCTCGGCATGAACGTGGATAAAGTCGACGTCAAATTGCTTGGTGAAGACCTCCTCCACCTGCTCGGGCTCGCCCTTGCGCAGCAGGCCGTGGTTGATGAACACGCAGGTCATCTGCTTGCCCACGGCGCGGGCGCCCAGCGCAGCCACGACGGAGGAGTCGACGCCGCCGGACAGGGCCAGAATCACGCGGTCGTTGCCGACCTTCTCGCGGAACTCAGCCGTCATGGTCTCGACCAGGTTGTCCATGCTCCAGTTGGGCTCCAGGCCGCAGATCTCAAACAGGAAGTTGCTCAGCAGCTGCTGACCATACTCGGAGTGCTTGACCTCGGGGTGGAACTGCGTGGTGAAGATCTTGCGCTCGACGCACTCCATGGCAGCAACCGGGCACACGTCGGTGCTGGCGGTAACGGTAAAGCCCTCGGGCACCTCGGACACGGCGTCGCGGTGGCTCATCCACACGGTCTGCTCCATGGGCGTGGAGTTAAAGAGCTTGGCGCCGGCCGTGCGCGTGATAGTGGCGCGGCCGTACTCGCCCACCTCGGAGTGGCCGACCTTGCCGCCGAGCGTCACGGCCGTGATCTGATGGCCGTAGCAGAAGCCCAGGACGGGAAGGCCCAGGTCAAAGATGGCGGGGTCGATGGACGGAGCGTCCTCGGCGTACACGGAGGCCGGACCGCCGGAAAGGATGAGCGCAGAGGCGTTCATCTCGCGAATCTCATCGGCCGAGATGTCACAGGGAACGATCTCGGAATACACGTTGAGGTCGCGGACGCGACGGGCAATGAGCTGACCGTACTGCGCACCAAAGTCGAGTACGAGGACCTTTGCGGAAGCCTTTTGATCCATGGTTTCCCCCTCTTGTTGGCGGGGAGCCGGTGCCCACCCGCGCGAATAAACGAGAATAACTTTCATAGTGTACACGTTATATGGGGTTTCTCGTCCCTCGCAGCCATCAGCGCACGGCAAACGCACGACCTGGGCCCCTATTTGACGGCAATTGAAGTGTTACCAGACGTGACAGATGATGTAATACGTTTGAACATTGGACGCCCTGTGCCACAATACTGCCGAACGACTCCGCCTCTGGGGCGGCAAATACGATAGGAATACCAGCATGAAGCGCATCCTTCTCATCGCCACGGGCGGCACCATCGCATCGACCGAGGACGGCAACGGCCTCTCCCCCGCCCTGACCGGTGAGGAGCTCGCCCAGAGCGTCCCCGAGATCTCGGGCCTCTGCGAGCTCGACGTGGTGCAGCCCATGAACATCGACAGCACCAATATGCGTCCGAGCGACTGGATGCGCATCCGCGACGTCATTGTCGAGGGTTATGCCGACCACGACGGCTTCGTGATCATGCACGGCACCGACACCATGAGCTACACCGCGGCAGCGCTTTCCTACCTGATTCAGGACAGCCCCAAGCCCATCGTGCTCACCGGCTCGCAAAAGCCCATGGGCAATCCCTTTACCGACGCCAAGCTCAATCTGTACCAGAGCCTGCTCTATGCGCTCGACGAGCACTCGCACGACGTCTCGATCGTGTTTGGCGGCGTAGCCATTGCCGGCACGCGCGCCCGCAAGCAGCGCACCATGAGCTTTAACGCATTCATTAGCGTCAACTATCCGCCCATTGCCTACATCCGCAACGACCGCATTGTGCGCAACGGGCTTCACGGCACGCATCAGGGCGAAAACCCGGTGCGTTTCTACGACAGCATCGATCCGCGCGTATTTGTACTCAAGCTTACGCCCGGCGTAAACCCGGGCATCCTCGACGCCCTTGCCGATAGCTACGACGCCGTGATTCTGGAGACCTTTGGCATTGGCGGTATCCCCGAGTTTGGTGAGTCGGGAGAGTCGTTCCAAGAGGCAATTTTCCGCTGGGTCGATTCGGGCCGCACCGTCGTTATGACCACGCAGGTCCCCGAAGAGGGCCTTGACCTTGGTGTTTATGAGGTCGGCCGTGCCTACGCCGATCACCCGGGTATTTTGCGCGGCGACGATATGACCACCGAGACACTCGTGGCCAAAACCATGTGGGCGCTCGGCCAGTCACGCGATGCGTCAGAAATTCAGCGCCTGTTCTACAGTCAAGTCAACCACGACCGTATCCCGATGGTGTAACCACCGGTCAATAGGCATCTTCTATTCGATACCCTCAAGAAGCTCTGACACCGTCATGCCGAGTGCGGGCGCAATCTTAAATAGAACCTTGAGCGTGAAATTTGCCGTCCCATCTTCGATTCGGTCGAGATAGGGTCGGCTGATTCCTGTCGCCACACAAAAATCAACCTTGGAGATACCAAGGTCCCTGCGTGTCTCTTCGACCCGCCTGCCAAGAATCTGTTTCGCACGTTCGTCCATGCAGCCGAGTTTGAAATGGAGCCGAACATAAACGTAAACTATAGTTTACGTTTTGCCGAATACACAGGAGTTTTCTATGTCGGGTTCTTCGGTCCGCATGTACCGAGCCACGCCTCGCACAAACAGCGCACCACCCAAGCTCGTCGTCGTTGAAGCAGAATGCCTTTCGCCCGATGAGCGCACAGCATTTGCATTGCTATCAAGTCGCGTCGCCGCCGTTCTGGTCCCTTGCCCGGCGCAAGGTGAACTTGCCATCCAATGCCAAGCGCACAGCTGCTCACTCAATCAGGCTGCCGTGATCGCAACCAGCCAACGCGGTCTGCCCCTTCTCCTGGAAGTCGGTACCGCACTCGCCCTTCGCGGCGCCGGATACGAAAACGAGGCCGCCGCCGACATGGTCTTTAAACCACGATCGAGCGGCGGCCTCGCAGCAGCCATCGAATATGCTTGCAGGCTCGTTGCCTAAAAGGACAAGCTAGAAACCAAAGCCAAAGCCCGTTCCGGTAATCGCCGAGTACATAAAGTAAACGTTGATCACGTTGAGGAACACACCCGTGATGCAACCGTTGCGCAGGTAGCGTTCGCACACGATGCGCGCCATGGCGGCGGAGTCATCATTGTTTTTAGCTTGACGTCCCGCCGTAAAGTATGTCGCCACGCTCAGCAGCAGGTTGAGCACCGGCAGCGCCAGCAACTCGTAGCTCTTGCCCCAGCGCGTCACCTCGCCGGCGGCGTTAAACTTCGTTGCCACCTCGGGACCAATGTTGGGGATAACACACGCTGCGACCACCAGCGGAATCACCGCAAGTACGAGCAGCGCAATACCCATGTAGCCAGCTTTTTTGCCGTATTTAAACATATGCGTCGTCCTTACACGTTAAAGCGGAAGTGCACGACGTCGCCATCGGCCATGACATAGTCCTTGCCCTCAATACGCAGTTTGCCGGCAGCCTTGGCGCCCTGCTCGCCACCGAGCTCGATGTAGTCGTCATAGCCAATAACCTCGGCCTTAATAAAGCCGCGCTCAAAGTCGGTGTGGATGACGCCGGCGGCCTGCGGGGCAGTCGCACCCTGACGCACCGTCCAGGCCTTGACCTCCATCTCGCCGGCCGTAAAGAACGACTGCAGGCCGAGCAGCTTGTAGGCCGCCTGAGCGAGCACGTCCAGGCCGGGCTGCTCCAGGCCCAGGCTCTCCAGGTAGTCGGCGGCGTCCTCGGGATCGAGCTCGGAAAGCTCGGCCTCAATCTTGGCGCAGATGGGCAACGGCTTGACGCCATCGATGGGCGCCAGGTCCTCGTTGAGCATATCCTCGTCCACGTTGGCCACATACAGGATGGGCTTCATGGTGAGCAAGAACAGGCCCTTGGCGGCGGCACGCTCCTCGTCGGTCATCTCCATGGATGCGGCGCGCTTGCCCTCGTTGAGCCAGGCAAGCAGGCGCTTGGCGACCTCGAACTTGGGCATGAGCTCCTTGTCGCGCTTGGCCTCCTTCTCGAGCTTAGGCAGCTGCTTCTCGAGCGTGCCCATATCGGCCAGGATGAGCTCGGTCATGATGGTGTCGGCATCGCCGGCGGGATCAACGAACTCGCCCGTGCGGCCCACCTCGCGCATGACGTTGGGGTCCTTAAAGTAGCGCACGACCTCGCAGATGGCGTCGGTCTCGCGAATGTTGGCCAGGAACTGGTTGCCCAGGCCCTCGCCCTCGTTAGCGCCCTTCACCAGACCTGCGATGTCGACAAACTCGACCGTCGCCGGCACAATGCGACCCGGGTTAACGATGTCGGCGAGCTTTTGCAAGCGGCTATCGGGCACATCGACGATACCCACGTTGGGGTCGATCGTGGCAAACGGGTAGTTGGCGGCAAGGCCGGTCTTTTTGGTAAGCGCGGTGAACAGCGTCGACTTGCCCACGTTGGGCAGGCCCACGATACCGATGGAAAGGGACACGACAGCTCCTTTTGGTACAGGTACTTCAAACCGTATAAGTATAGCGCCGCCGCAGCATCCGGGCGAATCCGGACACCACGGCGGCGCAAATGAAGCAGAGATGCGTGAGGGTTCGAGACAGCAGTCCTTACTTAAGCTCAGGCCAGTAATCCTTGTTGGCCTCGATGAGCTCGTCCAGGATCTGCTTGGCAACGCTTGCCGAAGGAATGGTCTTGGAGAGCGTGAGCGCCTGCCAGAGCTTCTGATAGCTGCCCTCGACCCAAGCCTGGACAACGAGCTTCTCGACGGAAACCTGCTGCTCCATCAGGCCCTTCTGGAACTGCGGAATCGGGCCCTGGCAGATCTTCTCAAAGCCGTTAGAGCCAACGATGCAAGGCACCTCGACCATGGCCGTCGGGTCGAAGTTGGGCACAGCGCCATCGTTGGGGACGATCAGCAGGAAGCGCTCGAGCGTGTTCTCGGCCAGCGCGCAGGCAAGGTCGACGATGTAGTTGGCGTGTACGTCGGGCTCAAAGCCGCCGTCCTTGGCAGTACCCTTGGCGATGATGTCGCGGCAAGCGCCAAAGACCTTCTTCTCGCGGCCGTCCATAACCTCATTGGCGCGAGTGTAGTTGGGGTCAGACGTCTCGACAACATAGTCCGGGTACAGGTAGTACTTGAGGTAGGTGTTGGGAATCGTCTCGGGATCGACAGCATAGACATCCTTGGCCTTGCCGAAGGTGTGAATCCAGCTCTCCTCGACGTGCTGCTCCTTACCGGCCTCGTGCTCAATGCCGTCCAAGTAGCCGTTCTTTGCCATGTGCTCCTTGATCTGCGGCATGAGGTCGTTACCCTCCTTGTCGTAGATCTTGCTCCACCAACCAAAGTGGTTGAGGCCGTAGTAGCTATACTGCAGCTCGCGACGATCCTTGATGCCGCACATACGGCTCATCTTATCCATGAGGTCGATCGGCATGTCGCAGATGTTGATGATGCGGCTGTTGGGGCGCAGCACGCGGCAAGCCTCTGCGACGATGGCCGCGGGGTTGGAGTAGTTGAGCATCCAGGCGTTGGGGCTGTACTTCTCCATGTAGTCCAGGATCTCGATGACACCGCCGATGGAGCGCATGCCGTAGGCGATACCGCCGGCACCGCAGGTCTCCTGACCAACGCAGCCGTACTTGAGGGGGATCTTCTCGTCGAGCTCGCGCATAGCGTAGAGACCCACGCGGATGTGAGCAAGGACGAAGTCGGTCCCGGTGAATGCAGTTTCGGGGTCGGTGGTGTAGTTGAACTCAACCTCGGGGGCGTTCTCGTGGAAGTAGATCTCGCACGCCTTGGCAACGATCTCCTGGCGCTCGGCGTTGTTGTCATAGAAGGTCACCTTGTTGACCGGGAAGCGGTCGCGCTCCTCGAGCAGCATCAGGGCAATGCCCGGGGTAAAGGTGGAGCCACCGCCGGCAATGGTCACGGCATAGTTTTTCTTGGACATGATGTCCTCCTCATTCTGGCCGCTTGCTCAATCCATCCCCGTACGCGGCCTGCACGGTTTGGAACTGTTACCTAGAAGTGGAGATTTTATCTCTAGAATCGGCCTTGCGGTGCATACCGGCTCTGCAAGGCCGATTGTTTCGATGGACGATGGTTTACAGAAGACTCTCGAACTTCAGAAGACTCTCGAACTTCTCGCGAACCTGCGGGACGGTAAGGCCGATGATGACCTGGATTGACTGACCTTGGACCACCAAGCCATGCGTACCGATCGCCTTGAAGGAAGCCTCGGGCGCAACGACGCTCTTGTCCTTGACGTTAACGCGCAGACGGGTAGCGCAGTTAGTTACATCGATGATGTTATCCGTGCCACCGAGCAGATCGAGGATGTTCTCGGCAAGCACCAAGCGCTCATCATCTTTACTCTGGGCGACCGATTTGCCAGCAGCAGCACCGCCCTGCTTTTGCTTGTAGTCGGCCTTGGACTTGAGCTCGACCTCAACATCGTCATCCTCGCGACCGGGGGTCTTAAAGTCGAACTTGACGATCAGGAAACGGAAGACCACGACCCAAAGAGCGGTAAAGCACAGACCGACAAGGATGGAGATGGCGTACTGCAGACCGTGTGCGGCCCAAAGGGGCAGCCAGTCCCACGAGAGCATCGAGATGATGCCGCCGTCGAAGATGCCCACGACGCCAAGGAGGTTTTGAGCCATGCAGCCGAGCGCTCCGAGCACGCAGTGGACGACGAACAGGCCGGGCGCGATGAACAGGAAGGTGAAGTCAAGCGGCTCGGTGATACCGCAAAGCATAGCGGTAAGGGTGACGGGAATGAGCAGAGCCTTGACGCGCTGCTTGCGCTCGGGTTTGGCGGTCATATAAAACGCAATGGCGACGCCAAGCGAGCCGAAGACCTTAGTCCAACCAGGGCAGGTATAGGCAGCCCAGGGTGCGGCATCCTTAAGAGCAATGCTCGGATCGGCAGCCAGTTGGGGCAGGATGTTGGCCCAAGCAGCAAAGATGCCGCCGTTGACCGCCGCGTTGTCGTAATAGAACGGCGTATAGATAAAGTGGTGCAGGCCTGTAGGAATCAGCACGCGCTCGAAGAAAGCAAAGACGCCCACGCCGAACGTACCGGCGGAAAGAATGAATCCCTGGAAGGCGGAGATAGCAGCCTGAACATGCGGCCACACCAGGCAGGCGATAAGAGCGACCGGAACCATAACGAAGAAACCGATCATATAAATGAACACGGAGCCCGAGAACACGCCCAGCCACTCAGGAAGTTCGGTGTCGAAGAACTTGTTATGCAGCATCGTGGCGATACCAGAAATGATAAGCGCGCCCATGATGCCCATATCAAGCGTTTTGATGCTTGCGATAGTGGCAAGACCAGTACCGCTGCCCGCCTCGACAGAGTAGTCAACCCCAAAGACAGGGCCCCACTGCCCCAAGATCGTGCTTACAAAGTAGTTGAAGGTAAGGTAGATGGCCAAAGCCTCCATGCAGCAGCGAGCGTTCTGCTTGTTCGCGAGCGAGATTGGCAACGCTACGCAAAACAGCAACGGCATCTGGTTAAAGAGCGTCCAACCACCCTGGAGCAGCACATTCCAGCAATCAAACCAAAGATGACCCGCTGTGGCCATCTCGCCAAAGATCGCCTCGGTGGTAAACAACGTACCCAGGCCGACGACGATTCCGGAAAATGCGAAAAGAATTGCAGGCGTGTACATTGCACCGCCGAAACGTTGTATCTTTTGCATCATGACGGGGAATCCCCCTCTCTTCATTCGGAGCGCTGCGGTTTTGGCTTCACTCGAGACCGCAGACGCGCCGTTTGCGTGTACCTCGTGCAATAGGACGGGTGGGCCCGTGTCCCTGACTTCTTGCACTTACGTTTTATCACATCACTTATCTAGACAAGTTAGCATAAAGACTACGGTCGGTAAACGGTTGATTATTGGCCGTAAACGGTATATGTCCAGTATTTCGCCTGCTAAATCTGACATAGCTGATGGCTGCATTTTAAATTTCTTTTCTACTTGTCTAGATGTGCTTGTCTATATCTATATACATGCCTATACTTCATTACAACATTCACCGCCACATTAAGGAGTCACCATGAAAAGCGCGGTCTTCTATGGAAAGCACGACCTCAGAGTCGAAGAATCGGCAAAGCCGACCGTGGGCAAGCGCGACGTTCTGATCAACGTCAAAGCTTGCGGCGTCTGCGGTACCGACGTTCATATCTATGAAGGCGACAAGGGTGCAGCGGACGTTACCCCGCCCACGATCCTTGGCCATGAGTTCGCGGGCGTTATCGAGGCCGTGGGCTGCGATGTCACCGGCTTTAAGCCGGGCGATCGCGTGTGCATCGACCCAAACCATCCCTGCGGCTGCCGCGTACCCGGGCGTGGCGGGATCAACTGCATCATG
>UQJA01000012.1 GCA_900541285.1 uncultured Collinsella sp. | reverse complement strand
TCGTGCGGAATCTACGAAAAACTAATCCGCGCCGCCCGGCCAGGTCCTAGGTTTACTTGCTTGCCGTCTGGATGGCGTCTTGGCGCCTAGATACTTTGGCTGATTTTTATTGAACGAAGGACGCTCCTTGTTGATGAGGGGCACCCTTCTGTTTTGGTTACTGTGGGACAAATTAACCAGTAGTGTTTGTCCCAAATCTTAAGTATGTGGGAGCTTGCGCTGTAAGCAAGTTTGCCTATTGAGCCCCTCTACTTTGCGTCGGCCCAGGTTATGCCGGTGCTGGCTTCGGCGATTAGGGGGACGTGGAGGTCTACTACGTGTTCCATGACGTCGCGGACCATGGTGGTTAGGCGCTCGACTTCGTCGATGGGGCACTCAAAGTCCAGTTCGTCGTGCACTTGCAGGATCATGTGGGCGGCAAAGCCTTCTTCTTCCAGGCGACGACTTACGCGGACCATGGCGATCTTGATGATGTCTGCTGCGGTGCCCTGCATGGGATGGTTCATGGCCGTGCGCTCGCCAAAGCCGCGGAGTTGCGGGTTTTTGGCCTTGAGCTCCGGAATATGACGACGGCGGCCGTACATGGTCTCGGCGTAGCCCGTCTGCTTGGCGCGTGCCACCACGTTGTCGAGGAACGTACGCACGCCCGGGTAGGCCTCGTAGTAGCGGTCGATCATGTCGCGCGCCTCGGCCATCGAGATATGCAGCGACTGCGACAGGCCGTAGGCCTGCTGGCCATACACGATGCCAAAGTTCACGGCCTTGGCGCGACTGCGCAGGTCGGGCGTTACCTCGGACACCGGCACACCAAACACGCGCGCCGCCGTCTCGGCATGGAAGTCCTCGCCCTCGTTAAAGGCGCGCACCAAGTGCTCGTCACCCGAGAGATGTGCCAGCAGACGCAGCTCGATCTGCGAGTAGTCCACCGCCAAAAAGACGCTTCCCTCGCCTGCCGAAAACGCCGTCTTGACGGTACGCCCCAGCTCCGAGCGCGTCGGAATGTTTTGCAGATTAGGGTCGCTCGAAGACAGACGCCCCGTCGCGGTGATGGTCTGGTTGTACGTGGTGTGCACACGACCGTCACCGCGGCGCAGCGGGCCCAACGTGTCCAGATAGGTTGACTTGATCTTGGACTTCTCGCGCCAGTCTAAGATCAAACGAACAATCTCGTGGTCACGGGCAAGATCACTCAGTACCTTGGCATTGGTCGAATAGTAACCGCGCTTGGTCTTTTTGAGACCCTTGGTCGGAAGGCCCATCACATCAAAGAGCACATGCGAAAGTTGCATGGGGCTGCCGATGTTAAAGGTCTCGTCACCGGCAAGGTCGCGAATGCTTCGTTCGACCTCGGTGATCTGGGTCGCCAGACCCTCGGACAGACTGTGCAGGCGGTCGGGGTCCACGAGCATGCCCGCGCGCTCCATCTTGGCAAGTACCGGAACGAGCGGCATCTCGATGCCATCGAACACGTTGGCGGCGTTCTCACGGGCCATGCACTCGCGCAACGGCGCCACGAGCGCCAGCGTCAGAGCCGCAGTACGGGCGGCAGGCGCCGGAGCGTCCTCACCAGCACCCTCTGCACCGCGCGCCGCAGGCAACGCCATCTGCAGATAGGTATCGGCCAGATATGCCTCATCGAACTCGGAGCGATCGGAATCCAGCAGATAGGCAGCGACCACGGTATCGAAGATACGCGTGGAATCGGCAGCGAGCGGATCCATGAGCTCGGGCTCAGAAGAATCGATGGGCGAAAGCTCGTGCAGCAGCGCTTTCGTATCCGGGCTCGCCACGCGGCCCTCCATAAACAGGCTCGCAAGCACGCCGGCGATCACACCGTGAGCGAAGTTGAAGCCCTCAACCTCAGCCGCCGCACAGCTGTCGCCCTCCTCGAGCGCGAACAGGCCCTTGGACGTCGCCAACCACAGCGTGCGCGTCAGCCCAAAGAGCGCGCCCTCTTCCTTGTCGTCGTCCACCACGGCGGCGACCCACTCGCCGGCATCAATCGCGCGGGAGACCTCAGCCGCAACGGCACCAAGCGCGTCGGCATCGCCGGCGGCTGCGCGAACCATCGCAGGTATCTCAAACACACTGGAGGCAGCAGCCCCGCCCTCGCCGCCGATCAGCGCCAAGAAACGGTTCTGCATGGCGGTGATACCAAGCGTACCCAGCGCCGCGGAAACCTCATCGGCAGAAAACGCCGGGAAGGACGTCGCCTCAAAGTCGAGCTCGACGGGCGCATCGGTGCGAATTGTCGCAACCTTGCGGCTCAGTAGTGCGTCATCGATGTGTGCACGCAGGTTCTCGCCCATCTTGCCCTTGACCTCATCGGCATGCGCGATGACTTCGTCCAGGCTACCGTACTTCGCAATGAGCGCACTCGCCTTTTTGGGACCGATGCCCGGTACACCGGGGATGTTGTCGGACGTATCGCCCTTTAGACCGTAAAAATCGGGCACGAGCGCCGGCGTAATGCCGTGATACAGGTCGTCCACGCTCTCGGGCGTCATAATCGCCACGTCGGACAGGCCCTTGCGGGTCGAGACCACGTTGACGTGCTCGGTCACGAGTTGATACATGTCGCGGTCGCCGGTCACCAGTAGCATGTCGCAGCCGGCCTCTTCACCCAGGCGCGCCATGGTTCCCAGGATGTCATCGCCTTCCCAGCCCTCGGACTGCAGAATCGGCACGTTGAGCGCGGCGAGCAGCTCCTTAATCATAGGGAACTGCGCATGCAGATCGGGGTCCATGGGCGGGCGTTGCGCCTTATACTGCGGCAGCATCTCCATGCGCACGCGCGGTTTACCCTTGTCAAACGCCACGACGACGCCGTCGGGGTTAAAGGCATCGATCATCTTGAGAAACATGTTCAGAAAGCCAAAGATCGCGTTGGTGGGGCGCCCGTCCGGCGCGTTCATGGTCGGCGGCACGGCGTGGAAGGCGCGATGCATGAGCGAGTTGCCGTCGATAACGGCAAAGGTGCGGCGCTTGTCAGACATATTGAATACCTCGCTTTGGGCTGGGCACGGTTTGCTCACTCCAGTTTACACGCTCCCCGCCCCGCGGCCACCTCACATCAAGCTCCCCCGCCACCGTGAGCCCGCGCGTGATACGATGGCTCACGGTACATCAACCAGCACGATCGATCCGAAAGGAGCCTGCGTCATGGAGCGTCCCTGCGCATGGAAAAAGTACACGCCGCAGCAAATCGAGGAGCTCGAGGAGCTTTGCCGCGGCTATAAGCAGTTTTTGAGTGAGAACAAGACCGAGCGCCTGTGCGTCAAGGCCGGCATCAAGATGGCCGAGGAGGCGGGATACGTCGACCTGGAGACCGTAATCGCCGCAGGCCGCGAGCTTAAGGCAGGCGACAAGGTGTATGCCGCTAACCACGGCAAGGACCTTATGCTCGTCAATCTGGGCACCGCCCCGCTCGAGCAGGGCTTTAACATCCTGGGCGCGCACGTGGACTCGCCGCGCCTGGACCTTAAGCAGAACCCCGCCTTCGAGGCCGGCGACATGGCTTATCTCGACACGCACTACTACGGCGGCGTCAAGAGCTACCACTGGGTAGCCTCCCCGCTCGCACTCGTGGGCGTCATCTGCAAAAAGGACGGTACCACCGTCGACATCAATATCGGCGACAAGGCGGACGATCCTGTCTTTACCATCTCCGACCTGCTGATCCATCTCTCGAGCGAGCAGATGTCTAAGCCTGCCAAAGACGCCGTCGACGCCGAGATCCTCGACGTGATCGTGGGCGGCCGTCCCGTCAAGTTCGATGAGGACGACAAGGACGCCCCCAAGGAGCCCGTCAAGCAGATGTTCCTGGATATCCTCAAGGAGCAGTACGACGTCGAGGAGGAGGACTTCCTCTCCGCCGAGATCGAGGTCGTGCCCGCCGGCCCCGCCCGCGACATGGGCCTCGACCGCTCCATGATTCTGGGCTATGGCCATGACGACCGCGTCTGTGCCTACCCCTCCATGCTCGCCCAGATCAACGTCACCAACGTGGAGCGCACGAGCATCACGCTCATCGTCGACAAGGAGGAGATCGGTTCCGTGGGTGCCACCGGCATGACGAGTCGCTTCTTCGAGAACACCGTCGCCGAGATCATGATGCTCGCCGGCGAGGACAGCCCGCTGGCCCTGCGCCGCGCGCTCGCCCGCAGCCGTATGCTCTCCTCCGACGTGTCCGCCGGCTTCGACCCGGGCTATGCCGGCAAGTTCGAGACCAAGAACGCCGCCTTCATGGGTCGCGGCCTGTGCTTTAACAAGTACACGGGCAGCCGCGGCAAGGGCGGCTCTAACGACGCCGACGCCGAGTATGTGGCCCTCGTCCGCGACATCATGGACGAGGCCGGCGTGGACTTCCAGACCTGCGAGCTCGGCCGCGTCAACGCTGGTGGCGGCGGCACCATCGCCTACATCATGGCCAAGTACGGCATGAACGTCATCGACTCCGGCGTTGCCGTCCTGTCCATGCACGCCCTGTGGGAGGTCGCCAACAAGGCCGACATCTACGAGGCATATCGCGGTTACAAGGCCTTCATCGAGCGAGCCTAACCAACCCTTCATCAGTTGCGGTGAAATACGGACTAAACTGGCCCATAAACAGCCAAAACAGACCGTATTCCACCGCAACTTTTTTGGCAGAGGAGAGCCCATGCTGCAGGTCATCATTTCGCCCGCCAAGCAGATGCGCGCGGCCCAAGATGCTTTTGAAGTCCTGGGCATCCCACCCTTTGTGCGCGAGACGGCTCGCCTCCACCGCGCACTGCTAGATATCGAGCGGAATGAAGGCAGCGGCGGCCTGCAGGCGCTGTGGAACGTGAGTGACAAACTGCTGGGACCTTGCCTCAACACCCTGCATGAGTTCGGGCCCATCCTGAAAAGCGGCGATCTCGACAATCCCGCACTCGCCCGTCACCTCTCCCCTGCCGCCATGTCCTATCACGGCATTCAATACCAGAGCATGGCACCCGAGGTGATGGATTCCGCGCAGCTCGCATGGCTGCAAGACCATCTGTGGATCCTCTCCGGCCTCTACGGGTGCGTTCGTCCCTTTCATGCCGTCGAACCGTATCGGCTGGAGATGGGCGCGAAGCTTGTCGTCGACGGTGCCCGAGACCTCTACGCATTTTGGAGCGATAAGCTCGCGCGGGCTATCGCCCCGGCAGGTTCAAACACCACGATCGTCAACCTCGCCAGCGTAGAGTATGCCAAAGCCGTTCTGCCCCACCTCGCGGGCGACGCCACAGCCGTCACGTGCCTCTTTGGCGAGGGTATCCGCAACGGGAAGCCCATCCAACGGTCGACCGCCAGCAAAAAGGCGCGCGGCTCCATGGTGCGGTGGATGGCAGAAAACAAGCTCGAGGATGCAAGCGAACTTACCGCATTCAACATCGGCTATCGCCACGTCCCCGAGCTCTCATACCTAGGCACCCTCATGTTCATCAACGAACAGATGCTCTAGAGCCGGCACCCAACACTGACCCGCTCAGCCTTCTCTATATAACTTGCGGTGGAATAATTCCTATTTGAGCCTTTTTCGCACAATCAGGAACTATTCCACCGCAACTTTTATGAATTGGCTGCTAGGCTCGACACCTATTCTGCTAGACCGTCGGCCTTTGCAATCCCGTTTGTCGAACCGTCCTGATAGACAATCTTGACGTGCTCGACCTCGGACACCGCAACACCCGACGGGGGCTCCAGGCGCCATTCCGTCAGCGCGATATCCATCGTCGTGGGCACATCCCCTTGATCTTTGAGCTTCACCGTCAACGTTTTGAACGTCGCATCATACGTCACGCGTTCGATTTCCTCACCAGGAATAGACCCACCACTCAGCTGCAACTGCACAAACTCATCGCACGGGTACCAATAATCGCCCGGAACGGCGAGCGTATTGGCATTACCGCCAGTACTCCTCACCGTCATAATCGGTAGGCTATCATCAGCCTCGAACTCCCATGCAGCGCCGCCGCGACCACCAAACGTCCAGATACAAAAGGCAATCACCAGCACGGCAAGCACCGCAAAACCGATCGCGACAAGGCCATGGTGCGCACGGCTTTCCTCGGCCGATACATCCCATTGCGTCTCTCGATATAGATGCTTGTCTTCCATGTTCGCCTCCTCACAGGCACGCTCGTTAGGCCAATCGTACCCATTCGAGCTATACTTGAGCCCATTACATAAACGGGGGGCTTGCAGGACAAGACGGCAGGCTGAGATTGGGCGCGCCCGCCCTGACCCGCAAACCTGATATGGGTAATGCCAACGAAGGGAGCCGTGCCAATGAGCACACAGACCGAGCCCAAGCTCGTCACGCAAATCGACTTCGCCCGCGCCGGGCAGATCACACCGCAGATGAAGGAGGTCGCCGAGCGCGAGCATCGCGACCCCGAGTACATCCGCGAGCGCGTGGCCGACGGCCGCATCGCCATACCTGCCAACATCGTGCACATCAAAAAAGGCATGCGCGCCTTTGGCGTCGGTGAGGGCCTGTCCACCAAGGTCAACGTGAACTTGGGCATCTCGGGCGACAAGGCCGATGCCGCCGAGGAATGGAAGAAGGTCAAGATCGCCGAGGACTTTGGCGCCGACGCCATCATGGACCTCTCCAACTCGGGCAAGACGCGCCAGTTCCGCCAGCAGCTCATCGACGAGACGCCGCTCATGGTAGGTACCGTCCCCATGTACGACGCCATCGGCTACATGGAAAAGCCGCTGGTCAAGCTTACCAAGGACGACCTGTTCGAGGTCGTGCGCGCGCACGCCGAGGACGGCGTGGACTTTATGACCATCCACTGCGGCATCAACAAGTCGGTCACAAAGACCTTTAAGGAGACCGGCCGCCTCATGAACATCGTGAGCCGCGGCGGCTCGCTGCTGTTTGGCTGGATGGAGGTCACCGGTAACGAGAACCCGTTCTATGAGTTCTACGACGAGCTGCTCGAAATCTGCCACGAGTACGACGTGACGATTTCGCTCGGCGACTCCTGTCGCCCGGGCTGCCTCTACGACTCCAACGACGCCACCGAGACCGCCGAGATGATCGAGCTGGGCAAGCTGTGCAAGCGCGCATGGGCCGCCGGCGTCCAGGTTATGGTCGAGGGTCCGGGCCACATGGCGCTCGACGAGATCGCCGCCAACATGAAACTGCAGAAGCGCCTGTGCCACAACGCCCCGTTCTATGTGCTCGGGCCGCTGGTGACCGATATCGGCGTGGGCTACGACCACATCACCGCTGCCATCGGCTGCGCTATCTCCGCCAGCTCCGGCGCCGACTTCCTGTGCTACGTGACGCCGGCCGAGCACTTGTGCCTGCCCAACGCCCAGGACGTGCTCGACGGCCTCATGGCCACCAAGATTGCCGCACACGCCGCCGACATCGCCAAAAAGGTGCCCCACGCCCGCGACATGGACGACAAGATGGGCCAGGCACGCCGCAAGCTCGACTGGGACGCCATGTGGAAGTGCGCGCTCGACCCGGTTACGGGCAAGAAGCGCTACGAGGAGTCCCCCGCCGCCACCGAGGGCACTTGCACCATGTGTGGCAAGATGTGCGCCGTCCGCACCGTCAACAAGATCTTCGAGGGCACCACGATCGACCTCGGCATGGAGGACTAACCCTGTCGCCGCGGCCGCTTCTGGCGGCGAGCTGGTGCCTGTCAATTGTTGACGTGTGAACATTTGCTTGCATTTGCGTAAAGATTGCATCGCCCGCCCGGGTTCGACATAGAGTCGGCCCGGGCATCTTTATAATGCTGGCTTATAGACCCATTTGATTCCGACCGAACAAGGGAGCGAACATGGATCGCAGTAAGGTACCTGCCGTTCTATCCATCGCAGGATCCGATTCCAGCGGTGGCGCCGGCATTCAGGCCGACATCAAGACCATCACGGCGCACCGCCTGTATGCCGAGACGGCCATCACCGCCATCACCGCACAGAACACCCTGGGCGTCACCGCCGTGCAGAACATCTCCCCGGATATTGTCGCGGCGCAGATCGATGCCGTTTTTGACGATATCCGCCCCAAAGCCGTCAAGATTGGCATGGTTTCCTCTGCCGAGATTATCGATGTTATCGCCGACCGCCTGAGCTCCTGGAACGCGACAAACGTGGTCGTCGACCCCGTCATGGTAGCCACCTCGGGCGCACGGCTGATTGCCGAAGATGCCGCCGAGGCGCTCACCCGCCGCCTGTTCCCGCTAGCGACGGTTATCACGCCCAATATTCCCGAGGCCATGGCCCTGCTCGACTACGAGGTCGACTCCGAGCGCACGCAGCAAAATGCCGCCATGCTCCTCACCCGCCGCTTTGGCTGCGCATCCCTCGTTAAGGGTGGGCATCTTGTCAACGAGGCCAACGATGTACTGGCCGAACCCGCGCCACTCGATGACGAGGGCAACCATCTGGGAGATCCACTCACCACGTGGTTCCGCCACAAGCGCATCGAGACCGACAACACGCACGGCACCGGCTGCACGCTCTCGTCCGCCATCGCCTGCGCGCTGGCCCAGGGCATGGATCTTGCCGACGCCGTCAACGCGGGCAAGGCATACCTGACAGGCGCTCTGGCCGCCGGCCTGAACATGGGCAAAGGTTCCGGCCCCGTCAATCACATGTGGCAGTATTAAGATTCGCAGCCCAAACCGCCGCAAAGGGGACAGACACCTTTGCGGCGGCTTGGGATCGCACTACTCACCGAGCATCTCTTGGAGCTTGGCTGCCACGGCGTGACCCAGGCTCTCGTGGCTTTCGGGCATCATATGCAGATAGTCGATATCGCCCGGCTCGGCAAAGTCGGCGGCATTCAAAAAGTCGCAGCCAAACTGCTCAGCCACATGTGCGTAGTACTCACCAAAATGCTCCGAGGCCTCGACAGAACGCTCGTCAAAATCGGTCATATATACATCGGCGATTTGCGGCTTGATCTTGATAGGTGCCATCAGCAGAATACGCGGGCAGGGTGCGGCATTGGTCCAGGGAAATGCACGCACCGCGCGAATCAGCGCCATAGTGCCACGGGCAATATCGGAGGCCGTCACACCAAAGACCGTCTTGCAATCGTTAGTTCCCAGCATAATAACGATCGCATCCAGCGGCTTATGGGCCTCGAGCCCCATCGGCAGCGCGCGGATGCCGTTAAGATTGGTGTCCAAATGGCACATGTCGTCGCGTACCGTCGTGCGGCCGTTGAGGCCTTCTTCAATTACATGCCAGCCCTCGCCTAAGTCACGTTGGGCCACGCCACACCAGCGCACATCCCGCGCATAGCGCACCGCGGTGCCGTCGCGCATGCCCGCCGGATCGTAACCATAGGTGTTGCTATCGCCAAAGCATAGAACGTTTTTCATCGTAAGCCCCTCGCTCGGTAAAAAGCCGACGGGAGCAGCCTCTCCCGCCGGCTCGACCTATCTGTCAGCACGTACCGATTACAGGTACTTGCGCCAATCGTCCTCGTCCTCATCATCCTCGGTAGCAGCCTGGGCCTGCTCGGCGGCGCGAGCTGCCGCAGCGCGAGCGGCAACCTGGGCATAGGACTCCTCGTTGCGCTCGGGGAAGTTTGCCAGCACGTGCTCGAACTTGGCAAAATCCTCATCCCAGCGCGTAGAAGGCACGGCAAAGAAGACTTGCTTGACCTTAAAGTCGCCCGACGCGAGCTCCTTGCGGAAGAGCTCGGCCACGGCCTCTGCGTCAAAGCCGTTGTTGTCGCAGCCCCAAGCGCCCAGCACGAGCTTCTCGCGACCCAGCTCGTCGCAGATGGCAAGCACAAAGCGGATGCGGTCGCGCAGGGCATCCAGCAGAGCATCGTCGCTCACGCGATACTCCTGGCGGGCGCGCTTAACGTTGGGCGCGGCGGCCACGATCACGTCGGCGTACGCATGCACGTGGTTGCGGTCGAAGCGCACCGCAGGCACCACTAGGGCGCGGTTACGATAGAGCTCGCAGTTGATGTTGCGGCGACGGTTCTCGCCGTACCACTTACGCTGCTTATCGAGAACGTTGTACAGATACGAATCGGCGCACAGCGTGGCCTCCTGGCCCAGATAACCCTGAATATAGCCACCGCCCGGGTTGGTGAACGAGGCAAAGGCGAGCACGGCCATGTCGCAGAACTGCGCATAGCCACGACCGTTGTCTAGGATGGCCTGCGTGGCGGAGGCATCGAGCACGGTGACCTCAGGCAGAACCGGAGCGGGCTCCTCAGCAGGCGCGGACTCAGCTTCGGCGATTTCCTCGGCAGGCTCCTCGACGGGCTCAGGCGCTGCCTCGGTCTCGGGCGCCGCCTCGGTCTCGGCAGCCTCCGCGCCCTCGACGTCCTCGGCAACCTGTTCTTCGGCGGCCACAGCAGTCTGAACCTTGGCCTTCATCGCCGCGACAAAGCCAGCAGGCATACCGTCAAACTCGCGAACACCGGCAAGCGAACGCTCGATATCCTTGGCGCACGCTTCGGACACAGTTGCCACGTGACGCTCGGCGGCCTTGGCACGGGCCTCGCGCTTGGGATTGGGCTGACCCGCTCGGTTGGACCTGCGGTTACGGTTCCTGTTGTCGACGTCTGCCATACGTGGCCACCTTTCCTGTCGCTGCCGCTATCGGCTTTTCCCATCCATGATACCCCGCAGCGTACAAAAAAGACGGCCCCGAAGGACCGCCTTTCGCATCGATTTACACGTACGGCAAGCACCGCCGCAATTCGCCACTAGTCGCGACGGCCAAGGATGTTCAGGATGCGCAAGAACACGTTGATAATGTCCACGAATAGATTGGACGCCATGAGCACGGCGTTGGGCAGCGTAGGCGGCACCGTCGTGGCAACATAGGTGTCGTAGCCAATAAAGCCGGCAAACACCACGATCACGATCAGGTCGGTGATGGTCTGCGAGACACCCATGAACATCAGCACGATCTCAACCAGAATAGTGGCGAGCAGAATGCCAAAACCGATGCCATATACGCGCTGGAAAAACTTGGGGAACGTCACGCCCAAGGCGCCAAAGACAAAGGTGATGGCGGCCGTGGCGATAAAGGCAGTGTTGATGGTGGGCAGGTCGTAGTTGGCAAGGCCAAACGACGCGGTCAGGCCAAAGGTACTCGCAAAGATTACGTAGCCCACAAGGGACAGGCCCACGGACTGCTTGCTGGCGGCGGCCGACATCATGACCATGCCGACGATGGTCAAAATAAACGAGCCAAAGACCAGCGGCAAAGCGGCGCCGTTCATCATCATGCGCGCAAACGACATGGTGCTCGTAAAGTAGGCGCCGGCACCCATGGCGCAAAAGCCCAAGAAGATCAGGGCAGACATGGCGAGATTGTACGCGCGCGGCGACATCTCCTTGGCACGGCTTGCGCCGGTCTCGACGGGGCCGTTCTGATAGCCCTGGATATCGTTCATAGGTTCGTCCTTTCAAAAGCGCCGCGACAGCGCCGTAGGTGACAAGATTCCTGTCATTGTACCCGAATGCCGTACGTCCTTACCTACGGCGCTCGCCCTCGAGCGTACGGTCGAATGCCCACACCCACCAACGCATCAGATGGGCCTGCGAGCCATCTGGTCGTTCACGCGTCTGGTCCTCCAGATACAACTCGGTCGCATGCCCGCCAAAACGCACCTTATAGGTTGCCGTACGAATGCCGTGAACCGTCAGGCCAAACCCAGTGGTCGAGACAATCTCGTCAATCGTAAAGCAACGACCGTCGACCCAGCAGACGGTGACCGGCACGACCTGTCCGCCCGCGAGGATGCGAGCCACGACGTCCACATACTGCTTGTGCACGCGCCGAGTTTTGCCATCTGTCTGTCGATATTCCATGTCTCCTATTATCGAACGCATGTTTGCATGTTGTAAAGCGAACAGACTGTGGTTTTGGAGTGTCGGAGCAATCGCACGTGTCCGCATGGCGTATTAGCAAAAAGAATACCCGCGGTCAACAGGACTAATATTCAATTTTAGTGCCAAAAAATCCACTTCTCACGTCAGAACTCCGTTAAGAAACCCACAGGAGGTGATACGATTTATCATGTTTTTGTAACGTGCCTGCAAACTTCGAGAAAGCCCATATATGGACGTAACGTTCTCAACCTTCCTCGGCCAAATTGTGTCGAACCCAGTCCTTGCCGTCACCGTGATCCTCGCGTTGGGCGCCATCTTCGTCAATGGATGGACCGACGCGCCCAACGCCATCGCGACCTGCGTCACTACGCGTTGCATGCCCGCCCGCGCCGCCATTCTCATGAGCGCCGCATTCAACTTCCTCGGCGTGCTCATCATGACGCACTTTAATGCGAGCGTCGCCAACACCATCTCACATATCGTCGACTTTGGCGGAAACAGCACCATGGCGCTCGCCTGTCTGTGCGCGGCGCTGTTCTCCATCGTCGTCTACGGCGCCACAGCGTCGCGTTTTGGCATCCCCACCTCGCAAAGCCACAGCCTTATCGCCGGCCTGACCGGTGCCGCTATCGCCCTCGGCGGCGCGAGCAGCGTCAACGTCCACGAGTGGATGAAGGTCATCTACGGCCTGGCGCTCTCCATCGGCCTGGGCTTTGTCATGGGCTGGGTCCTGTGCAAACTCGTCTCGATTCTTTTCGCCGCCGCCAACAGGCGACGTGCCAATGTCTTCTTTAAATACGCTCAGATCGCGAGCGCTGCGGCCATGAGCTTTATGCACGGCGCGCAGGATGGACAGAAGTTCATCGGCGTGCTCTTTTTAGGCGTGGCCTTCGCAAACGGCCAGACCAGCGTCGGCGATGCCGGCATCCCCATCTGGATTATGCTGCTGTGCTCGGCCACTATGGGTATCGGTACCAGCGTGGGCGGTGAGCGCATCATCAAGTCCGTCGGCCAGAGCATGGTTAAGCTCGAGAAGTATCAGGGCTTCTCCGCCGACCTCGCGGGCGCCGCGAACCTGCTGCTTGCCACCCTTACCGGCATCCCCGTGTCCTCCACACACATCAAGACCTGCGCCATCATGGGCGTCGGTGCCGTCAAGCGCCTCTCGGCCATCAACTTCGGAGTCGTCAAGGACATGATGTTCACCTGGTTCTTCACCTTCCCCGCCTGCGGACTCATCAGCTTTGTCATGGCCAAGCTGTTCATGATGCTCCTCTAATCAAACCGAACGTCCATCCGGACCGCAACACTTCGCCCACCCGTCTTCGCCTCGAAAGGACCCACCCATGGCAAAGAAACCCGATTCGTTCTACTTTGACAACTACGTCGCTTGCGCCGACCTCGCCGTCCAGGCCGCAGAGCTGCTCACCAAGATTTTTGAGAACTTCGATCCCGCGCAGATTCACGACATGCTCAATAAGATGCATGCGATTGAGCATGCGGCAGACAAGAAGCACCACGAGCTCGAAGACGCCCTGCTCACCGCCTTTATCACCCCGCTCGAGCGCGAGGATCTGGATCTGATGAGCTGCGCGCTCGACACCGTGCTCGACCGTATTGAGGGCGTCGTGCAGCGCGTCTACTTCACCAACATTCAGAGCATCCATCCCGACGCCATCGTCATCGCCCACAAGGTGACTGACGCCTGCCGCGCCATGAAAGACCTGATGGTCGAGCTTCCCAACTACCGCAAGTCCAAAACGCTGCGCGAGCTGGTCATCCAGATCAACACCATCGAGTCCGAGGCTGACGAGCTCTACATCAACGCCATGCGCAACCTGCACGTTAACGGCAAGGATCCGCTCGAGGTCATCGCTTGGCGTGACGTGTACGCCTTCCTGGAGTACTGCGCCGACTGCTGCGAGAATGTGGCCGATGTTGTGGATTCGATTGTCATGAAGAACAGTTAATTGGGGGTACGTATCCCACCGGTCGCGGGCCCGGCCACTAATACCTTTTTCACTCCGGCTGCAAGCAGAGTCGTTCAAAAGGTATTAGTGGTCGGGCCCGCTCCCTTACGTACCACCATTGGGAACTTTGGCTGATAGGTTTAGCGCAATGGGGGTTTGGCTGAAGGGACCTTTGGTATCCGTTCGGACACTTTGGCCCTTGATGAGCGTTTGGCTGATTGCTGCTTTGGGTACTGTTTGGGTTACTTTGGGTTTGTTTGATTTTTAATTGTTGGAGGGCTTGTATGTCTTATTTGGATCTGGCTCGTGGTCGGTATTCTTGTCGTTCTTTTGAGGATCGGGCTGTTGAGCAGGCTGTGGTGGATGCCATTGTTGAGGCTGGGCGGATTGCTCCTTCTGCTTGTAATAATCATCCTTCTCGTGTGATGGTGTTGGATACGCCCGAGCTTCTGGAGAAGGCTGCTGCTTGTCAGCCTCGGTTTGCTCGTGATGGGTCTATCTTTGGGGCTCCGCTTGTCTTCCTTATTTGCAGCGTTACCGATGATGCTTGGGTGCGCCCGTATGACCAGATGAATTCCAGTGAAATCGATACGTCCATAGTGTGCGATCAGATGATGATGGAGGCCACCGAGCAGGGCCTGGGAACGTGCTGGGTATGCCATTTTAAGCCTGAGGTGGCACAGGAGCAGTTCAACCTGCCCGAGGGCGTCTATCCCTATCACATGCTCGTCTGTGGCTATCCTGCCGACCACATCGCCGATCCCGAGCATCGCGAGGCCCGCACCATTCCCCTCCCCGACTTCCTCCTCAAGTAGGTTTTGGGACATGCCTTAAAACCCACCCTTGACCGCTCACCCGTTCGCCGAGTTCTGCGTCACTAATGTGCAGGGCTCGGTTTTTTATGTTACACACCCCGGCACAGTCATAAAAAAGGACCCGCAAGCTGCGGGTCCTTTCTAGGCACTAAATTGTAGGCCGAATGTTAGTCCAAGTCGTCGGCGGCAAAGTTGTCGATCGGGGCGAAGGGGTCGGCCACGGGGACAACCGGGTCAGCGACGGGCAGCGGCTCGGCGGGAACAGTCACCGCAGGAGAAGCGGCGGAACCGACCGGCGTGGAGGCCATGAGGTCGGCCGGGAAGGAGTTCTGGGCATCGTCCATGAAGTGCTGGATGAGCTTGAGATACTCGGCCTTGAACTCCTCACGGGAAGCCTTGAGGCGATCGATCTCCTCGAGCTCGGCCTGCTTCTCGGTCAGAGCTTGGCGGATAACCTCGCGTGCCTTGGCGTCAGCCTCGTTGCGGATACGCTCAGCGTTCTCATTGGCATCGTTGACGATGGTCTCAGCGGTCTGCTGGGCAGCGATCAGGGCAGCGGAAATCTGGCGCTCCTGAGCGGAGAAGTCAGGGGCGGGAGCAGCCACGGGGGCGGCAGGAACGGCCTGGGCGGGGGCATCCTGAGCCTGGGCAAGCTGAGCCTGCGCATCGGCAAGCTGCTGCTCGGTAGCAGTCAGACGACCCTTAAGGTCGACGATCTTAGCGAGCATAGCGTCAACCTCGGAGGACAGCGTCTCCAAGAAGACGTCGACCTCGGCAGGATCGTAGCCACGCTTGGCCTCAGAGAAAGTCTGAGCCTGGATGTCTGCAGGGGTAATAGCCATAACAAGTCTCCTTTTTCATCGCCTCGGCGCTACACGCCCGACGTAAGTTACTAAGTCAGTTCTACACGAGTATACCTATAAGAAGCTGCAGAACCAGCCTCTGCACCAACTGCAACGCAATAATCGCAACGACCGGCGAAAAATCGATACCGCCCATCGGCGGGATGAAACGACGGAACAGGTTGAGCCACGGACCGCACACGCTATCAAGCACCGCGGCAATATCCTGAAGCAAACCACCCTGCTTCATGGGAATCCACGTCATAAAGCAGTAGACGACAATAAGCGTGGAATAGAAGTTGAACAGCGTGTTGACCAGCTGGACGATAGTGTAGATGTTGATGGGAATCTCCTCGTCTTGTCTTTACTTAAGGTAGCCGTCCGCACGAAGCTTCTTGAGATCGGAATCTTTGACCTCGCAACCGGCGGGCAGCACCATGAACACGCGGTCGCCCACCTCCTTGACCGTGGCACCCAGACCGCAGGCAAAGCCGTAAGAGAAGTCCAAGACGCGCTTGGCAACTTCGGTGCGTACGCCCACAAAAATCAGTGCGACAGGCTGCTTGGTGCGAACGCGGCGCACCACGGTCTCCACGTCGTCATAGCTCTCGGGGCGCAGGACATAGGCCGGCAGCTGCGGCGTGGCGTTGATGATATTGCTCGCATAGGCCGAGGCATCGCTCGGTGCAGGCGCGGGCGCAGCGGCGGCACGGGCGCGGGTGTTCTCGGCGTAGCTAGACGGCGTGTCATAGGCACCAGGACGATAACCGCTCGCAACACTGTCCTGCGAGCGCGAAGGCGGGTTATACGTCGTGGCATGGCGAGAGTCATCGCCGACCAGCTGACCGGAGCGCGTATACACGGCAACCGACTCAGCTTCACCGCGGCGCGTCTGACCAAGCAGGCCGTTGCTCGGCTCGTCTTGGGTGTAGAAGCCCTCGCCCGAAGCACCGCTGTAGCCGTTGCCCTGATAACTATCGTCATAGCCGTCATCGTAGCCGTAGTCGTCGTCCTGGCCATAACCCTGGTCGTAACCCTGCTGGCCGCCCAGGTGCATCTTATTTTTAATCTCGTCAAGGAAGCCCATGGTTGTGTCCTCTCGCGGTTTAGTGCAGGCGCCCCGATAATCAGTGCGCACTTCAGAGCCTTATTTTACTGCAAACTCCGTGCTAAATACTACCCTGCCCAGGCGAACGAGCGTAGAGCCCTCCTCAAGGGCAGGCTCAAAGTCCTCGCTCATGCCGCAGGAAAGCTCAGGCAGGTTCAAATCGGGATGCGCCGCCTCCAGCTCATCCCTCAGCTCACGAAGCCCCGCAAAGGTGCGGCGTGCCACATCCTTATTCCCCCGGGGCGCCATAGTCATAAGCCCCTGCACGCAAATTCCCTCAAGTTCCGCAAGCTCACCCGCGGCGGCGCGAATCTCATCGGGCGAAAAGCCTCCCTTCGACTCCTCACCACTCACATTGACCTCAATGAGCACACGCTGGGGGCCGGCGAGCTCGCCTGCCTCAATCTTGCGGACAGCACGGCTCGAGATCGCCTGTGCCAGATGCAGCGAACCCACCGAGTGAATCAGCTCGGCTGAGCCCAGCACCGCATTGATCTTATTGGTCTGCAGGTTGCCGATCATATCGAAGCGCACCTCGGGCAGCTCCGGATGCTCCGCCAGACCCGTGAGCTTGCGAACCAGCTCCTGCGGGCGGTTCTCGGCAAAATGGCGATACCCCGCCTGGATGGCGGCAACGGTCTCATCGACACCAACGGTCTTGGACACGGCAATGAGGCTCGCGGCGTCGTGGGGACGGCCCGCGCGATCGAGCGCCGCATAAAAACGTTCCAGAATCTGCTCGCGGCGAGCGCGCATCAAGTCCAAATAGTTATCCATTGCCAATCGCCTCCGCTGACAGCCAAACAAGTAGTCCCATGCTAACGCAAGAGCGCGGCCCCGCATGTGCAAGGCCGCGCTCACTTAGGTATTTACAATCTTTCGACGAACGGGGTTACTTACTCCTCGTCGTCCTCGCCATCGTCCTCATCCTCAAGATGATCGAGCAGGTAGCGAAGACCCTCGCTGACCTCGTTAACGGGCACCTTGGCAACGTAGCGTGCATCGACGGCGGGCCTCATGATAACACCCTCGCCCGAAGGCACGCGCATGCTCTCGAGCTCATCCTCATCAGTGCGGGCGATATCACCGGCAGTCATACGCTGTCCGGTCAACAGGAAGGTCAGACGGCAGGCGGCATCGATGGAAATCGAGGCGATGCGATCGAGATAGCGCGATACCATGATGGCGCGGCGCAGGTCGTCATAGTTGCTGTCGTCGTCCATAAAATCGCCCGTGTCCATGCGGTTAAAGGTGCGGAAGAACTTCTCGTAGGCGGCGTGCACTGGCTCGTCCTCGACGGCCAAGTTGCAGATGATGGACATGTCGTTGGTGACGAGCGCAGAAAGCGAAGAGCCCAGCACCTGGTAGACGGCCTCAGCCTCGGCCTCGACCGTGCCGACAAGCTCCTTGGGCAGCGAGATGTCGGCCTTGATCATATGGCGCGTGGCGCGGCAGATCTGACGGACCTTATCGGTCATGCGCTGCAGGTTAAAGTCGACGTAGATGATCGTCTGAAGCAGGCGGAAGTCGGAGGCGACCGGCGACTGCGTGGCGATCAGGTTGTAGCACACGGCCTCCAGATTGGCGCAGCGCGCGTCGATTGAGAGCGTGCGCTTCTTGGTCTTGGTGGCGAGTTTGCGGTCGTCGGTCACATAGGCCTTCACGGCATCGTGGAGGGCCAGATCGACAGCCTCATAGATGCTCAGCATCTCATGACGGGCCTCGATGAGCTGACGGGAAAACAGTTTGCGCATGGTTCACTCCAATCAGTTGGGTGCGGTCATGCCGCCCGCACAGTGAATACGCACCGGACCAGGTCCGATCGGCTTGGGACTAGTCGCACCGATCAGCCAAAGCGGCCGGTGATATAGTCTTCCGTCCGCGAGTCCACCGGGCTGGTGAAGATCGCGTCGGTTTGACCATACTCGATGAGCGTGGCGGGCTCGCCGGCAACTTCCTGCAAGAAGAATGCGGTGTAGTCGCTGATACGAGCTGCCTGCTGCATTGAATGCGTGACGATGATGATCGTCATCTCGGGCGCCAACTCGGCCATCAGATCCTCGACCTTAGAGACGGACGTGGGGTCGATGGCGGAGCAGGGCTCGTCCATCAGAAGGACATCGGGTTGCACCGCAAGCACGCGCGCGATGCACAGACGCTGCTGCTGACCGCCCGAGAGCGCCAAACCATCCTTGTTGAGCTGATTGGATACCTCTTTCCAGAGGTTGGCGCGCTTGAGCGATTCTTCGACGATGTCATCGAGGTCGCTTTTGCTAGTCACGCCCTGCAGACGAGGGCCAAAGGCGACATTCTCGTAGATGGATTTGGGAAACGGGTTGGGCTGCTGAAAGATCATGCCCACGCGGCGACGGAGGTCGACCGGGTCGACACCCTCGGCATAGATATCGTTGCCGTCGAGCGTCATGGTGCCCTCGACGCGCGTGCCCTCGATCAGGTCATTCATGCGGTTGATGCAGCGCAAAAACGTCGACTTGCCGCAGCCCGAAGGGCCAATGAAGGAGGTGATGGCGTTTTTGGCGATGTTGAGGTCAAGCCCCGTCAGCGCATGAAAGTCACCGTACCAAAAGTTGAAATCCTTGGCCGTAATGGCCGCTTGCTCCAACGTGGGAGCGGACTGATAAACGGACATGGGACTCCTTAACTAGCGACGCTTGCGCGACAGGAAGCGCGCAAACAGGTTGAAGGCCAAAATGATCACCATCAGCAAGAGCGCGGTGCCGTAGGCTGCGTTCATGTTGATGCCGTCGTTGGCAAGCAGGTACAGGTGGACCGTCATGGGGCGGCCGGAATCGAGCGGCGAAATAGGTAGATTGATGGCCTGGCCCATGGTGTAAAGTACAACCGCGGTCTCGCCAATGGCACGGCCGATGGCAAGGACGATGCCCGTGGCAATACGGCCAAAGGCGGAAGGAAGCACGATCTTGGAAACGACCTGCCACTTAGTGGCGCCCAAGCCATATGCGCCCCAACGGATATAGCGCGGCACGGCGCGAATAGCCTCCTCGGTGGTGCGCATAACGATAGGCAGCATCAGAAGCGCCAGCGCCAGGGCAGCCGAGACCATCGAAAGGCCCAGACCCATGGCCTCGACAAACAAGGCGTAGCCAAAGAGACCCATAACGATGGAGGGCACCGAGGCCAAAGCGTCAGCAGCATAACGGATGAGCTCGACGACCTTGCCCTGTTTGGCGTACTCGGCCAGATAGACGGCCGCTAGCACGGCGACCGGCGTACAGATGAGCATGGCGAGCGCCGTCACGTAGATGGTCGAGACAATCGTAGGCCAAATGCCGCCCTCGGCGTTGACACCCTGGGGCCAACCGAAGATAAAGTCGAGCGAAATATGCGGTAAGCCATTAACAACCACGTAGGCGATGATAGCGACCAGCACAAGCGTGGTGATGTAGGCCGCGGCGCGGAACACGCCGAGCATGATCTTGTTTGACAGGTCCTTGTTGATACGGCCCTTCTTACCGTGGGAAAGGGCACGCTTGATGCGCCCGCGCGACGAGGTCGTATCGACCGTCGTGTCAACGGAATCGGACATAGCCTACCCCCTCTTCTTCTTGGAAATCAGACGGACGATGCCCACCAGCATGGCGGAGATGATAAACAGGACCACGCCCATGCCGAACAGCGCCGAGCGGTGCAGGCCCGAGGAATAGCTCATGTCGAGCGCGATCTGGCTCGTGAGCGTCGAGATGGGGCTCGCAATGCTGTCGGGAATAACCGGAGCGTTACCCACGACCATGAGCACGGCCATGGTCTCACCGATGGCACGGCCCATACCCAGCACGATGGCATCAACGATACCCAGTTTGGCGGCAGGTAGCACGACCTTATAGATGGTCTGCCACTTAGTAGCACCCATGGCATACGATGCCTCGCGAATGCCCATGGGAATGGAATTGAGGGCATCGATGGTAAGCGTCGTGATGGTAGGGACGATCATGATGGCGAGCACGAACCACGCTGTCAGCGCACCAAAACCAAGACCACCGGTCAGTTGTGCGATAAACGGGCGGATGATGATCATGCCGAAAAAGCCGTAGATGATAGAAGGGATGCCGGCCAGCAGGTCGACGGCAGGGCTGATGAGCTTGCGCACGCGCTTGCCGGCGATCTCGACCAGGTATACGGCCGTACCCACACCTAGCGGCACGCCCATGGCGAGCGCACCGACGGTCACCAGACCTGAGCCGGCAAGCAGCGACATGATGCCGTAGTGGCCCTCAGAGGGCGCCCACGTAAAGCTAAAGAAGTCCGCCAGACCGATGTCGGTAAAGACGGGCAGCGCCGAGTACGTGGTAAAGACAAAAATCAGGATGACGGTAACGACCGCCAAGAACGCGCAGGCAAAGAAGATCCACTGCAGCGCCTTCTCCTTGATATAGGTACTGCGCGATACGAGCGCCAGCTCGCGCTTCTTGGGTGCCTGAGCATTCTGCTCAGTCTGGGAGTTTTCCTGTGCTTCCATGCTACTCACTCCCCTTCTCGTCGTTGGTGACGGGAATAAAGCCCGCCTCGCGAATCTGCTTGTCCATCTTTTCGGACGTCACATAGTCGATGTAATCCTGCGCCTGCTGCGAAGGCACACCCTTCACAAAGAAGTAAAGGTCGCGCGAGATGGGATAGCCGCCACTCGCGACCGTCTTCTCGGACGCCTCAACATGATTGACCGAGACGGCCTTGACCGAGGTCTTGGCGTTGAGGCTATCGACGAAGCCCAGCGAAATGTAGCCGATGGCCCCACGCGAACGAGATACCACGTCGCGCACCTGGCCCGTGCCCGAAAGAACGGCCGAGCGGCGATCGAACGGCGTGCCATCCATCACGATGGTACGGAAGGCCTCGCGCGTACCGGACGCCTCGTCTCGGTTGATGACCTGAATCCTCAGGTCCTCGCCACCGACCTCTTTCCAATTGGTAATCTTGCCGGCGTAGATATCGCGGAGCTGCTCGGTCGAGAGGTTATCGACGGGGTTGTCGTCGTTCACGATGACCGCAATACCGTCGTGGGCAATGACGATGGGAGTCAGGCCCAGATCCTGTTCGTCGGCATTGAGTCCACGGGAGGAGCTGGCGATATCGGCCGTGCCGGCGCTGACGGCCTCGATCCCAGCGGAAGAACCCAAACCGGAAACGAGCACGTCGATGCCGGTCTCCTCCTTAAAGCCCTCGGCCGCAATCTCGGCGATAGGAAGGCAGGTCGTGGAGCCGGCCACGGTAATGGAAGAGCTAGAAGATCCCGAAGAACAGGCGCACAGCGTAAGCGTAAGCACAGCGGCGCTCAGGACCGATACGATCTTTCTCATAGCATCACGCCGATCGCAGCATGGCGCCCACAGGTGCCGTCCTCGTTACGGTAGGAATAAAAGCGGTCGTTCTGACGCACGGTCGAAAGCTGGGTATCCACGATATTATCCGCGTCGACACCGACATCTACCAGCGCCTCGCGAATGGCAGCGGAAAGATCGAGCATGCGAGAGGTATTCGCATCGATGCAAGAGAACTCGGCGGCAAAGCGATCCATGAGTTCCTGGGATACCTCATATTCGTCACCCAAGATATGGGGGCCGATATAGGCGGAAACGTCGCTCGCATCGCAACCGGCAGCATCGCAAAGCGCCTGGCACGCCTTGGCGGAAATACGTGCAATCGTGCCCTTCCAACCGGAGTGCACCACGGCAAATCCGCCGGGGGCCACCAGCACCACGGGAACGCAGTCGGCAAAGCAGAGCAGCACGGGCACGTTATGCGCCGTGCAGACGATGGCATCACAGCCCTCGGCAATCTGCTCGCGAACGTCCTCAAGGTCATCGGCGCCGTTCGAGGTCACCGCAACGATATGATCACCATGGACCTGATTGGGAACGAGCAGGTTGTGCTCGCACTCGGCGGCACCCATAGCCTCGAGCGCACGACGACGATTTTCTTGAACAGCAAAGGGGTCATCGCCAACATGCGAGCCCAAGTTGAGTGAGGAGTACGCATCTTCGGAAACGCCACCGGCACGCTCGGTGAAGGCAAAGCGAACATCGGATGTCGCGCCCTCCACCAACGTAACTCCATCATGGTCGACACGCGAAACTTTGTCCGCACGTGCTGCCATACTAAAGCCTCCTAATAACACAAGTACCGCGGCATCGCCGCTACAGCCCGCGTTTATACGGCTGTCATACTTCTCTAAAAGGATACCTGCTGCGCTGGAGGCAATCGTAAAGGGAACGTAAAGAGATTGGAGGTTCTAGTTTACAAAGTCGAAATAAAAAGGGCGCGTCCATACGGACACGCCCCTGTGCACAACAATGCAAAGAACGACTTAGAAGCTGCCGCGCTTCAGGAAGTCGGGAAGCTCGAACTGATCGTTGCCGAAGTTAGGAAGCTCGGTGCCACCGACGTTGCGGGTCGGAGCGGCCTGAGCCGGGCTCGTGGCAGGAGCGGTGCGCTGCGGCTCAGCGGAGGCAGCGGCCTTGCTCTGAGACTGCTGAGCAGCAAAGAGCTCGTCCTGACGGTTGACGTTGGAGTCGGAGAAACCCGTAGCGATGACGGTGATACGCACCTGATCGCCCAGGGACTCGTCGACAACGGTACCGAAGATGATGTTGGCCTCGGGGTCGACGGCGTTGGCGACAACGTCGGCGGCGTCGCTGATCTCCTGGATGCCCAGGTCCTTGGAACCGGCGATGGAGAGCAGCACGCGTGTGGCACCATCGATGGAGCTCTCGAGCAGCGGGCTGGAGATGGCCTGCTGGGCTGCGTCGACGGCACGGGTATCCCCAGAAGAGGTACCGATACCCATCATGGCGGTACCGGCCTGCTTCATGATGGTCTTAACATCGGCGAAGTCCAGGTTGATGATACCGGGGACGGTGATGAGGTCGGTGATGCCCTGGGTGCCCTGGGAAAGGACGCCATCGGCAATCGCGAAGGCCTCGAGCATGGTGGTCTTCTTCTCGGCGATGTCGAGCAGCTTATCGTTAGGGATGACAATCATGGTGTCGACGCAATCGGAGAGGGTCTTAATGCCCTCCTCGGCGCTCTTCTTGCGCTTGCGGCCCTCGAAGGTGAAGGGCTTGGTCACGACGGCGACGGTCAGTGCACCGACCTCGTTCATCGCGATATCGGCAACGATGGGAGCAGCGCCGGTACCGGTGCCACCGCCCTCGCCGCAGGTGATGAACACCATGTCGGCGCCAGCAAGCGCCTCGGCAATGTCGTCGCGGGACTCATCGGCAGCCTTGCGGCCAACCTCGGGGTTGGCGCCGGCGCCCAGGCCGCGGGTAAGGTCGGTGCCGATGTGCACCTTGATATCGGCATCAGAGATCGCGAGTGCCTGAGCATCGGTGTTGATGGCAACAAACTCGACGCCGCGGATGCCCTCTTCGATCATTCGATTGACCGCGTTGGTACCGCCGCCGCCGACGCCGACCACCTTAATGACGGCAAGGTAGTTGTTGATCTCTGTCTCGTGCATGTCGGTCCTCCGAACAAAGGTTATAGCCATAGCATGGGTCGACCCCTGCGCACATTAACCTTCAGGTTGAAAGTAAATGCAAAGGTAAACCGTATTATGTTTGCACATTATGAACGTATCAGTCAAATAATTGACCGTGAAAACCAAACAAACCAGATAAACGGCGTGGTATGGCCCCTCAACAAAGTAACAACCAGCGCTACGAGGTCGGAGCATTCCTAAATGTGTAGTTGCCCGGAGAGCGCACATTGATATACGTTACGCCCTCTACCTGCGAAAGCAACTTGGTGACTACGCGTTCTTTCTTGGCGATATCGTTCGAATCGCCCAGCGACACCTCAATGCCGTTATTGAGGTTTGCCGAGATGGCTTCGACCGAAGGCGTGGAAATATCCTTGACTTGTCCCAAGAACTCGCTCGAAAAACCACGCGCATAATCCAGGCCGGCCTTAACGGCTTTGGAGTTCACCGCCTGGCCGGAAACCGGAGCGACATCCGCCGAGACATCAGTCAACAGCACCGCGCCATAATGCTTAGCGAGCGCCAGCGCGGCATCGATTCCGGTCAAGGTATTTGAGCCCTGCCCTGTCGTGATGACGTTGCCCTGGTCGTCCACTTCGACCGACGTCGACAGTGGGGCGATCCAGGTGTCATCATCCCCGATGGCCCAGGCAAGGTCATCGGAGCTGATATAGGCAATTGCGATGACCTTGCGCTCCATAGGCGTAATGATGAGCGTATGCGGGAACTGACGCTGGACATCCACGCCCGAAACCCACGGGTTCTGCTTGAGATCCTCGGTAATCTGGTCGGGATCGACGTTAAAAAGCGACGTTCCCTCGGGCAAATCGATCAGCTGGATAGCATCGTGCTTCGTCACATGCTCGCTGCCTTGAATCTGAATATCAGTGGCGGTAAACAATCCAGAGTTAATCACCACGATGGCAACGACGACGAGCACGGCCAAGACGGCCAGAACGCCGCCCACGATTTTGCCTTTGCCTGTAACGACAGAAGCGGCGTCTGATGTTTTATTTGCCATCGCCCCAAGTGAAGACAACGGGTTGACGCCTTTTTTACTCGAAGGCTTCTTGGCGGTAGCCGGCACCGATGTCAGCGAGCGCGGTTTCGATGCGCCCAGCGTGCGACCCGGACGCGGCGCTTTAGTTCCCGTCGAGGGCTTAGGAGTTGCCATGGGACGGGCAGGCTTGGCGCCCATAACAGGCTTTGACGTCACCGAGGGACGCGAGGACTTTTTTGCGGCCGGACGATTACCGAGCTGCGAGCCGACGACCGGACGACTGGTCTGTCGAGCATGCCCGACAGACTTAGAGTGCGCGACGGTATTGCGTTGAGGTTTGGCAGGCGCACCGGAACGCCCTCCGGCGCGGCGGAAGGTGGGTTTCGATGCTCTAGAAGCCGAGGAATTTAACTTCCGGTCTGAGCTCGATGCCATACGCCTCCCTCACCTTTCCGTGCACATGTCTGATAACCGCGGCAACGTCATCGGCCGAGGCAGTTCCGTTATTAACGATAAAATTAGCGTGAACGGGCGAAACTTCCGCGCCGCCAATCGAAAAACCCTTTAATCCACAATCCTCGATAAGCTTGCCCACACTCGCATCGGGCGGGTTACGAAAGACCGACCCGCAGGATGCGCGACCCATGGGCTGCGTACGCTTGCGCCTCGTCAGGTACCGTTCCATGCGCTCGCGAATGTCGGCCTTGGGCGCCGGTTTAAGCTTGAGCACGCACTCGAGGATGATCTCATTGCGGGGAAGGCTACATTCGCGGTAGCCCCAAGTGATCTCGGACCCCGCATAATGCTTGATACCGGATGCCGGGTCAAACGTTACGACATCCTCAACCAGCGGGCCAATCCACTCGGTCCGTGTGCCGGCATTCATAGATATCGCACCGCCGACCGAACCAGGGATGCCAACGGCAAACTCAAGGCCCGAGAGGCTACGCGACAGGGCATCGTTGACCAGGCGCGCGAACATCACGCCCGCACCGACCGTCAGCGTACAACCGTCATCGGCAACAACCGTGCGCTGAAACTCACGTCCGAGCGAAATGACGGCGCCGCGATAACCGCCATCGGCAACCAGCAGATTGGAGCCCTTGCCGATGATGACCCACGGCACCTGCTCGCGATCGAGCACCGCCACGGCGCGGCGAAGGGCATGATAGCTATGGCACGTCACAAAGAGGTCGGCCTTGCCGCCGATACGATAGCTCGTATGACGCGCAAGGCGCTCGTCCTCGATCACATCCGTGTCGATCATGCCCGAGAGCGCCATGACGGCGTTAAACAGACCCATTAGACTTAAGCGTCTTTCTTGGCAGTCAGATACTCAATGAACTCGGGACCGACGGTCGTAACGTCACCGGCACCCATAGTGAGCAGCAGGTCGCCCTCGCCCACCATCTGCTCGAGCTCCTGATTGAGCTCAAGACGGCTGGAACAGTACACGACCTCCTTGCCAGGATGCTTGGCGCGCACGGTATCGGCGAGCATCTTAGAGGTGACACCCGGAATGGGCATCTCGCCAGCCGAGAACACATCAATCAGCAGCAGTTTATCGGCATTGGCAAATGCATCGGCAAAGTCGTCGCACAGGGCCTGCAGGCGCGAATAGCGGTGCGGCTGGAACACAACGTCGACGTGCTTGTAGCCCAGCGACGAAGCGGCAGCAAGCGTCGCCTTGATCTCGGTGGGGTGATGGCCGTAATCATCGACCACGGTGATGCCATCGATATCGCCCACGTGGGTAAAGCGACGGCGGACGCCCTCAAAGCTCGAGAGCGCCTTGGCGGCGGCGTCGATGTCAAGGCCCAGGACATGGGCGACGGTGAGCACCGCCGTGGCGTTGAGCATGTTGTGGCGACCGGGATTGCTCTTGATCTCCACAGCATGCTCAGTGCCGTCCTCAAAGCGAACGATAAAGTCACTCTGGATGCCCTTGACATCCGGGTGCATGCAGACGATGTCGTTGCTCTCGGCAAAGCCGTAGGAAAGCACGTGACGGCCCGTCGACTTGGCGAGCTCGACCAGATGCGGGTCCTCACCGCAGACGATGACGGTGCCGTCCTCGCCCACCAGGCTCATGAATTTGGCGAAAGTCGCCTCGATCTCCTCGATACCCGAGTAGTGATCGAGGTGGTCGGCCTCGACGTTGGTCACAATGACTACGTTGGGGTTCAGGAACAGAAAGGAACTGTCGGACTCGTCGGCCTCGGCGACAAAGTAGTCGCCCGAGCCGTTCTTGCCGTTCGTGTCATAGCCCTCAACGATGCCACCGATCAGGAAGCTCGGATCCAGACCCATGCGGTCGAGCATGGTGGCGCACATCGAAGACGTGGTGGTCTTGCCGTGCGTGCCGGCAACAGCGACGGTAGTGTAGCCGTGGCCCAAGGCAGAGAGCATCTTGGCACGGGGCCACACGGGAATGCCCAGCTCGCGAGCGCGCACGAGCTCAGGGTTGGACTCCGGAATAGCGGTGGAGACAACAACCACGTCGGGCTTGACCTCGTCGATCGTGGCGGCCTCATGGCCCACATGCACCTTCACACCAGCGCGGGTAAGCTGGCGGATATAGCGTGACGTCTTAAGATCGGAGCCGGTAACGGCATAACCGCGCTCGTGCAGAACGAGGGCGATGCCGCTCATGCCGGCGCCGCCGATACCGATAAAGTGGGCGCTCTTAAACTCGGGCGCGGAGGTTGCAGTCTGGGAATCAGCCATGTGCTCGTGTACTCCTTGCGTAAACACTGCCTGTAACCCGTTAACTGTACCGCACCTACCGCATCAGCGCGAGGGCGACCGACGATATCCCGTCTAACTAACGCAAACCCTCTACCGCATCCGCCAGAAGAGTGGCGGGGCCCCCCCGCGCCAGAACACAGGCTGCTGCC
>UQJA01000011.1 GCA_900541285.1 uncultured Collinsella sp. | reverse complement strand
GGCGTAGTTTCGCTTTTGCCACCGGCGGCTACTACCGCCAGCCGATCGCCATCACCGAGATTGACTCTCGTACCGGTTCGGTGCTGTACCAGCACACGGACAATCCCTCACAGGTGCTTACCGAGGGCGAGGCCGCCGCGGTCACCGATGTTCTGTCCGGCGTCATGCAGGGCGGCGGTACAGGTGCTGCCGGCGCCCTGAGCGTCAACCAGCCCTATGCCGGCAAAACGGGCACCACCGACAACACCACCAACCTGTGGTTCTGTGGCTATACCCCGCAGCTGGCGTGCGCCCTGTGGACCGGCTATTCCGCGGGCGAGATCCCCATCCAAAAATACGGCACGGACCTGCTGGGCGACAGCACCAACCTGCCTGTCTTTAAGCGGTTTATGAACACCGTTCTGACCGGTACCGAGCGCGAGGAGTTTGCGACCGGAACCGCGCCCACCTACAAGAACAACAGCGTCTGGAAGTTCTACGGCACCAACAACACCAAGAAGACGGAGAACGACGACAAGGACGAGAACGAGGACGAAGAGGAAACCACCACAACGACTACCACGACGACCACGACCACCGAGACCACGGGCGGCGCCACCACCGGTGGCTCGACGGGCGGCTCCACTGGTGGTTCGACCGGCGGCGATGGCAACACGTCTACGCCTACGCCCACGCCCACGCCCACGCCTACGCCCACGCCTACGCCCACGCCTACGCCCACTCCCGACCCCTCACCCACGCCTGACGATACGGTCGGCTAAGAGGTACTCGACTAAAGCCAGCAAGGCCCTGAGCAAGCTTATTGAACTGCTCGGGGCCTTTTAGTTTGAAGCGACCTGGTGGGCGGTCTTTATACCGGCAAACAAAAAGGGGTACCGACCAACGTCGATACCCCTTACAAGCCACTATGCCACTATGTAAGCGCACGCAGCGTCGAGCGCACGACCCGCACGCCTACTTGCGAGAATTGCTCAGCTTATTGATCAGCGCCTCGAGGCGCTCGCCGTCCTCGGCCGTCTGGGCAATAACCAAAATCGTATCGTTGCCGGCAAGCGAGCCAAGCACATCAGGCAACTCTGCCGCATCAACGGCGGCGGCGATGCCGGAAGCCGTGCCAGGCTGAGCCTTGATCATAACCAGATTATCAGTACGCAGAACGCCCGTTACGAGCTCGGAAACCATACGCTGCAGGTGCAAGTCCTCTGCCAGAACATAGATGCCCTCAGGGAGCTTACGCAGCCCCATGTCGGCAATATCGCGAGAGACAGTCGCCTGCGTGCAATCAAAGCCCATAGCACGGAGCTCATCGACCAGCACGCGCTGTGTGCGGACGTCCTTATTGCGCACAATATCTCTAATGGCATCCTGGCGCCCATTGCGTTTTTTAGCCATACAAACCCTCACTCCAAAAGATGGCGGAGACAATCAATCAATGATTGAATAGTTTAACGCTATTTGAAGGCTTTTGTGTATAAGAACGCATTTCGAAACAATTCTATGAAAGTTTGTTTCGTAATGAGCCATTTAGGCGGTTTTTGCGCCCGTCCGGTTAAGAAAAGCTGCCAGATGCGTACACATCACGCAGCGCGTGGGCTTGGCGCTAGCGATCGGCCCAAACAACAGACCGAGCCCCCGATGGTTATCCTTGAGCGCGGCGACCATCTGACGGGTTCGAGGCGCCTCGAGCATATCACGCATGCGGGCGGAACGCTCGATTGACGACACCCCATGCGGGCTCAGACACATATTCTCGATGCAGGCTACCAGTCCGGCAAAGTAGAACTTTTGGCTTGCCAGCTTGAGCCGACCACCGCTATCTGCTTCCGAGAGTGAGTCCGCAAGCTCGTCGAGCGCTCGGGTTTCATCGGATACCCTGGCATACATGGTGGGATCAAAGGCATCTGTAAGCTTAGGCGCCACCGCGTGGAAACAAGCGTCGCCGCAGCCGGAGACGCGCTGCGCCTGCGAGAGCGCATATGCCATAAACTCAACCGTACGGTACGCCTTGCCGTGCGACAGGCATGCCTCAAACAGCAGACGGCTATACATCACGCCAGAGGTCTGAACGACTAGGCCGTCTAAAATCAACTGGGGCAGCCCGGTCACCATCGAAGACTTGTCTTCGATGGCAATAGAGGCAGCATCCAAGACGCGCGAATGGCGCTCTCGATGTGCATCATAGCGGTCGAGCGACACCGTAGGGAACACTATGTCTGCCGCAGTATCGCACACGATATCGACCATCTTGGAAAGGGACTGCGGAGCAAACCACTCATCGGCGTTCATAGCGATGATTTGAGAGCCGCGCGAGGCAGCAAAACCGGCACGAAGACAAGCGCCGCGCTTCGCGTCCTCGACGTCAATCAAATCAATATGGATGTCCCTGTCGGCGGCAACTTGAAGCGAATGGCGCACACCGGGCGCAGCATCGCGGCAAACAACGACAATCTGCAAATCGTAGAGGTCTTGGTTCTGGATACTCTCGAGCGCACGCATCGCATAGCTGGGCGAACCTTCTACCACAAGGATCACCGAAAGTCGCGGATGCGAGCCACGTCGAACCAAATTATCCGTCCTCTCGACAGCAATGAATCAAACCGTGGTTCATGGTACACCCCGGCAATAAAAGCAATGAGACACCGGTTGTATTGCACGCCAAGAACAGATGTTGCACACGCGCAGCCCACAGATGACAGGAGTCGACGCACGACGCGTCGAGCCCTCCCCTAGTCGAGCACGACAAGCTCGGCGGGATCGTAATCCACGCCCATAAACGTAAGGCCGCAGGCAGGAGCCGTGGGACCGGCGGCAGTACGCTCGCAGGCATCGATAACCTCGCGCATCCACTCGGGTTCACGGCGATGCATGCCAATCTCGACAAGCGTGCCCACGATCGTACGGACCATCGAATGCAGAAACGCATTGCCCTCGATGGTAAACGTCAGGATGTCCTCGCCAAACGCAACCTCATGGCCAAACTCGGCGCGCATTACGCAGCGGTGCGTAGGTTTGCCCACGGCAGAGGCAACCTTGCAAAAGCTTTTAAAGTCCTGCTCGCCCAAAAGCGCAGGGCAGGCGGCCGCCATCGCATCGACGTCGAGGGGATAGCGATGCCACCACACAGCACCGCGTGACAGCACGGGCCGCGCATCACGATCGGCAATGCGATAGGTGTAAGTGCGAGAGCGCGCGTCAAAGCGCGCAGAAAAGCCCTTACGAGCCTTGTAGACCTCGTTGATGGCGATATCTTTGGGCAGCAGGGCATCCATAGCCCGCAGCCACCTACGGCGCGTACACGCGAGCTCAGCGTCCGTTACGGGCACGCTGATGTACTGAGCCACGGCATGCACGCCGGCATCGGTACGACCCGCGCACGTCAGATCGATCGGACGGCGAAGCAGCGTCTCGATGGCTCGACGCAGCTCACCCGCAACCGTCGTCTGTCCCGGCTGCTCGGCAAATCCGCTATACGACGAGCCATCATAGGCCACGCGAAATACAAGCGTGGCGTCAAGCTCGGAAATCGAATTGAAATCAGACGGCGCAGTCATGGGCGCTCCCAACAAACAAGTAACGGTATCGCGACAAAAAAAGAGGGGTACGCGAACGTACCCCTCGAATATAGCCTATGCAGACGGAATGTCTACTCAGCGGTCTCCTCGGCAGCAGTCTCCTCGACAGCCTCGACCTTCTTGGGAGCAGCGGCCTTCTTGGGGGCCGGAGCAGCCTTCTTGGCCTTAGGCGTGCAAGGCTCGGTGACGAGCTCAATGATAACGATGGGAGCGTTGTCGCCCTTGCGATTACCGAGCTTCATGATGCGGGTGTAACCGCCGTTGCGGTCCTGCCACATGCCCTGAGCAGCCTTGTCGAAGATCTCGGCAACGAGCTGCTTATCGCCGAGCTTGGCGATAGCCAGACGACGAGAGTGCAGGTCGCCCTTCTTGGCCCAAGTGATGATCGGGTCGACGACCGAACGCAGCGCCTTAGCGCGGGTCTCGGTGGTCTTGATGCGGTCGTTCTCGAAGAGGGCCTTAGCAAGGCTCTTCTTCATGGCCTTGGTGTGGCTCGCATCGGTGCCGAGCTTCAGGCCCTTCTTAACGTTGTGACGCATGGTCTAGTTTCTCCTCAAATATGCGAAGCATTAAGCCTTCAGGCTCAGGCCCATGGACTCAAGCTTGTCCTTCACTTCCTCGATCGACTTAACACCGAAGTTACGGATGTTGAGCAGATCGTTCTCCGAGAACTCAACGAGCTGACGGACCGAGTGAATGCTGGCGCGCTTAAGGCAGTTGTAGGAACGGACGGAAAGGTCCAGATCCTCGATCTGCTTGTCCAGCTCGGCGTTGTCGTTGGTGACCTCGGGAGCGAAGATCGAAGCCTCCTCCTCGACCTCGGGGGTCTCGGCAAGGTTCATAAAGGCGGCCATATGCTGGTTGATGATATTGGCAGCCTGGACCACGGCGTCGCGCGGGGCGATGGAGCCGTTGGTCTCGATCTCGAGGACAAGGCGGTCGTAGTCGGTGTGCTGACCGACACGGCAAGCCTCAACGAGCTTGGCGCAACGGGAAACCGGCGAGTACAGCGAGTCGACGTGGATCACACCGATGGGATCGTTGTCGCGCTTGTTGGCCTCGCCAGAAACATAGCCGCGGCCATAGCCGATGCGCATGCTCATGGTGAGATGGCCACCCTCGGTGAGCGTAGCGATGTGCTGCTCGGGGTTGACCAGCTCAAACTCGGACGGAATAAAGAAGTCCGCACCGGTGACCTCGCAGGGGCCGTCAACCGAGATGGTGGCGGTCGCCTCGTCGGTCGTGCCGAGAGCCCTGAAGACAAGACCCTTGACATTCAGGACGATGTCGGTGACATCCTCGACCATGTTAGGGATGGTCATGAACTCGTGCTGTGCACCATCGATCTGAATAGCCTCGACGGCGGCACCCTCGAGCGAGGACAGAAGAACGCGACGAAGGGAGTTACCCAGCGTATCGCCGTAACCACGCTCGAGCGGCTCGACGGAGACACGAGCAGACGTCTCGTTGATCTCTTCGACCTGAACCTGAGGCCTAATGAATTCTGACATGTATTACCTCCAGCCTCAGCAGCCCGGATGGACTACTTAGAGTAGAGCTCGACGATGAGCTGCTCGTTGATATCACCGCTGATCTGCTCACGCGTCGGCAGAGCGAGCACGTTACCAGACAGCTTCTCGATATCGACCTCGAGCCAGCCAGGGACCTCAAAGCGCTCGGAGGAAATCAGGGCCTCCTTGATGGGGAGGAGGTCACGGAACTTCTCGCCGACAGCGACGACGTCGCCGGCCTTGACGCGGTAGGACGGGATGTCCACGCGCTTGCCGTTCACGGTGAAGTGACCGTGACGGACGGACTGACGAGCCTCTTTGCGGGTGCGGGCGAAGCCAAGACGGAAGACGACGTTGTCGAGGCGAGACTCAAGGATGATCATGAGGTTCTCACCGGTGACGCCGTTCATCTTGCGGGCCTTGTTGAAGTAGCCGTGGAACTGCTTCTCCAGAACGCCATAGATGAACTTGACCTTCTGCTTCTCGCGCAGCTGCATGCCGTACTCAGATTCCTTGCGACGGCGCTTGGGCTGACGGATAGATTCCTTCTTGCTGCTGTAACCGAGCTCAGCGGGATCGATCCCGAGCTGACGGCAGCGCTTAAGAACAGGAGTCCTGTCGATTGCCATATTGATACGATCCTTTCAGTTACACGCGGCGACGCTTCTTGGGGCGGCAGCCGTTGTGCGGAATGGGGGTCTTGTCCTGGATGCTCGAGACCTCGAGGCCAGCAGCCTGGAGGGAGCGGATGGCGGTCTCACGACCGGAGCCGGGGCCCTTGACGAAGACGGAAACCTTCTTCATACCGTGCTCCATGGCCTGCTTAGCAGCAGCCTCGGCAGCCATCTGGGCAGCGAACGGCGTGGACTTACGGGAGCCCTTGAAGCCCACCTGGCCAGCCGACTTCCAGGAAATGACGTTGCCCTGGGGATCGGTGATCGAAACGATCGTGTTGTTGAACGTAGAACGAATGTGAGCCTGGCCCACGGAAATGTTCTTACGGTCCGCGCGCTTCAGACGGGCAGCGCGAACGTTCTTCTTAGCAGTAGCCATCTATCTAGCGCTCCTTATTTCTTCTTCTTAGCACCGATCTGACGCTTCGGGCCCTTGCGGGTACGAGCGTTAGTGTGGGTGCGCTGGCCGCGGACCGGGAGGCCCTTGCGGTGACGAAGGCCGCGGTTGCAGCCGATGTCCATAAGGCGCTTGACGTTCTGGTTGCGCTCACGGCGGAGGTCGCCCTCAACCATGATCTGGTTCTTATCGATATAATCGCGGATGGCGTTAACCTCATCCTCGGTGAGGTCCTTAACGCGCGTATCCACGTTAACGTTGCACTCGACGCAGATCTTCGTCGCAGTGGTGCGGCCGATGCCGTAAATGTAGGTCAGACCGATCTCAACGCGCTTCTCACGCGGGAGGTCGACACCATTAATACGGGCCAACGTAGTCTCCTCTCTTAACCCTGACGCTGCTTATGACGGGGGTTCTCGCAAATGACGAGGACCTTGCCATGGCGCCTAATGATTTTGCACTTATCGCACATCTTCTTGACCGAAGGACGTACCTTCATCGTTCTTCCTTTCGGTAGCGCTCAAACTACTTCCCTACTATCTACTCGCCCAGCCGCAGGCGTTTAAAACTATGGCTGGTCTTCACACACAATCCGACTGTAGGTTGAGCTAAGCCTGCAGCCGGAAATAGAGTGCGTGTATGCGTGCCGCTATTTGTAGCGATAGGTGATGCGGCCGCGGGTCAGGTCGTACGGGGAAAGCTCCACAACAACCCTGTCACCGGGGAGAATACGGATGTAATTCATTCGGATCTTGCCAGAAATGTTGCACAGAACCGAATGACCGTTCTCGAGCTCGACCTTAAACATGGCGTTGGGCAGCGGCTCCTTTACCGTACCCTCGAGCTCAATTGCGTCTTCCTTCTTCACAAGCAATCATCTTTCTCTAGAAAACGACAGCGATTGAGTATTCTACAACACGTATGCACGCATCGTAATAACTTCGTAATGGCTCCACAACTAAGTGGAACTTGTTACATTTCTCCGCCTTGGAGCGAACACCAAGCACCTTGGGCATCCGTAGTGAGCATCACCGGACCGTCATTGGTAATGGCGACGGTGTTCTCGTAGTGCGCGGCAGGCAGGTGGTCGTTGGTCGTAACAATCCAACCGTCGGAGCCCGTGCTCACATGGTTGGAACCCATCGTAACCATCGGCTCGATGGCAATCACCATGCCGGCCTGGAGGCGAACGCCCCTCCCCTTCTTTCCATAGTTAGGAACGTTGGGGTCCTCGTGCATCACGCGGCCAATGCCATGGCCCACATAATCACGAATCACGCCGTAACCGTGAGACTCGGCGAGGGACTGAACGGCATAACCGACGTCCCCGATATGGTTACCGGGAACAGCCTGCTCGATGGCAGCCTTAAGGCAATCGCGCGTGACCTCGCACAAAGCCTTGGCTTCGGGCGTGGGGGTGCCGACGAAAAACGTCCAAGCATTATCGCCGACCCAACCGTCGACAACGGCTCCCGTATCGATGGAGATGATATCGCCATCGCGCAGGATCATGTCGGGGTTGGGAATACCGTGGACCACGGCATCGTTGATCGATGCGCAAATGGTCCCCGGGAACCCGCCGTAACCCTTAAAGGCCGGGGTGCCGCCATGCATGCGGATAATCTGCTCCGCGAGCTGATCGAGCTCAAAAGTCGAAACGCCGGGGCGCACCATGGCTCCAACGTGGCGGAGCGCCATCTTAGATAGCGCTCCTGCCTTCTTCATCTGCTCGATTTGCGTTGCAGACTTGATCTTGATCATAGACCGAGAGCCTCTTTGACATCCCCGTACACGGTCTCGCGAGCCTGGTCACCGTTGACCGACTTGAGCAGACCCTGGCCACGATAGTAGTCGACGAGCGGGCTCGTGGACTTCTCGTAGACGTCGAGACGGTTCTTGATGGTCTCGGGCTTGTCGTCGTCGCGCTGATACATCTCGCCGGCGCACTTGGGGCAGGTGACATCGGCAGCGGTGCCGGTGTAACCGCAGGCGCGGCAGGTGCGACGCGAAGACAGACGATCGATGATGACCTCGGGGGCCACATCGACCAGAAGGGCACAGTCGATCTCGCGACCCATGGCGGAGAGCTCGGAATCAAGCGTCACGGCCTGGGCGGTGTTGCGCGGGAAACCGTCGAGGATGAAGCCCTGCTGGGCGTCATCGGCGGCAAGGCGCTCCTTGACAAGGTCGATCACGAGCTGGTCGGGAACGAGCTCGCCAGCGTCCATGTACTTCTTAGCCTGAATACCAAGCTCGGTGCCGCCCTTGACGGCAGCACGCAGCAGGTCGCCCGTGGAAATGTGAGCGACGCCAAACTCGGCGACGAGCTCCTGTGCAACGGTGCCCTTACCGGCACCCGGAGCTCCGAGCAATACGAGGTTCATGAGCAATCCTCCTCTAGCCTATTTAAAGAATCCATCGTAATCATACATCTTGATCTGGCCTTCGAGCTTATCGACTGTGTCGAGCACGACGCCGACCATGATGAGGATGGACGTGCCGCCAAATGCCTGGATCAGATGGTTACCCGTGAAGGAGAAGATGATCGAAGGCACGATGGCGATGAGCGCCAAAAAGACAGCGCTGGGAAGCGTGATCTTGTTGAGCGCGTTCTTGATGTAGGCCGCGGTAGCCCTACCCGGACGCACGCCCGGAATAAAGCCGCCCTGCTTCTTAAGGTTGTCGGCCGTGTCATCGGGGTTGAACACCATAGAGGTGTAGAAGTACGCGAAGAACACGATGAGGACAACGTTAAGCACCCAGTTGAGCCAACCGGTCGAAAGCGCAGAGGCAACTGCCTGAATCCAACCGATGCCGGGGAAGAACACGGCAATCTGAGCCGGGAAGTACAGCAGCGCCGAAGCGAAGATGATCGGCACGACACCCGCGGTGTTGACCTTGATGGGCAGGTAGGTGGTCTGGCCACCCATCATGCGACGGCCCACGACGCGCTTAGCGTAGGAGACCGGGATGCGGCGCTGGCCGCGCTCAAGGAAAACAATCAGCGGAATAACCAGCAGGATGATGGCACAGATGATCACCATGGTGATGATGCCACCGGCATTGCCCTCGGTGCTGGAGAAGATAGCCTGCGGAAGGCCGGCCATGATGTTCGCGAAGATGATCAGCGACATGCCATTGCCGATACCGCGCTGGGTGATGAGCTCACCAATCCACATGATCAGCATGGCTCCCGCGGTGAGCGTACCGACGATCATAAGGTCGAAGATGATCTCGGGAGCGCCGGCGCCATTAAAGCTGATGCCGAAGCTCTTAAAGAGGAAGAGGTAACCCACGGAGTTGAGGATTGCCAGAGCCAGGGTGAGGTAACGCGAATACTGCGTAATCTTGGTCTGACCGACCTCGCCCTCGCGGGCAAGCTCATGCAGGGAAGGCACGACGGCCTGGAGCATCTGGAGGATGATCGAGCTGGTGATGTAAGGCATGATGCCCAGCGAAAACACCGACACATAGCTCAACGCGCCGCCAGAGAAAAGATTCAGGAGGGCCATAGCACCTGCGGCGACCGAATTGTTATCGGTCGAGAAAAGGCCCAGCATCCCCTGGAAGGGAATGCCGGGCACAGGAACGTGCGCACCAATGCGGTACACGACGAGCATAGCTATGGTAAAAAGAATCTTTTCGCGCAATTCTTTGATGCGGAAAGCATTCTTAAGACCATTTAGCACGGCAGCTCGACCTTTCCGCCGGCGGCCTCGATCTTGGCCTGCGCAGAAGCGCTGACCTTGTCGACCTTGACCGTGAACTTCTTGGTGAGCTCACCATTGCCAAGCACCTTGACGGGCTCGAACTCGCTCTTGGTGATGCGAGCGGCCTTAAGAGCGGCACCGTCAATCACAGCGCCGTCCTCGAACTTACGCTCGAGATGCTCAACGTTAACAGCGGTGTACTCGATACGACGGGGGTTACGGAAGCCCGGAAGCTTGGGCAGGCGCATAGCCAGCGGAGTCTGGCCACCCTCGAAGCCGGCACCCTTGGTGCCGCCAGAGCGGGAACCCTGGCCCTTCTGGCCGCGGCCAGAAGTGGTGCCGTGACCCGAAGAATTGCCACGGCCGACGCGCTTGCGGTTCTTGGTGGAACCGGGCGCGGGAGTAAGATCGTGAAGCTGCATTTGCTACTCCTCTACAATCTCGACAAGGTGCTTGACCTTGAAGATCATGCCGCGGACGGACTCGTTGTCAGCAATCTCGCGAACCTCGCGGATCCTGTGGAGACCGAGGGCACGGACAGTACGGACCTGGTCCTGCTTGCAACCGTTGGTGCTGCGGACCTGCTTGATCTTGATGGTGTCAGCCATGCTTAGTTCTCCTTACCGACGAACATCTCGGAGACCGTCAGGCCACGGCGAGCCGCGACGTCCTCAGGGCTGGAGAGCTCCTTGAGGCCCTCGACGGCAGCCTTGATGATGTTGAGGCCGTTGTCGGTACCGAGGGACTTGGACAGGACGTTCTTGATGCCAGCAAGCTCAAAGAGGGGACGCACAGCGCCGCCGGCGATAACGCCGGTACCCTCGACAGCGGGCTTGATGATGATGCGGCCGGCACCAAAGTGGCCGAGAACCTCGTGCGGAATGGTGCCCTGATCGGTCACCGGCACGTGGAACATGTTCTTCTTGGCATCGAGAGACGCCTTGGAGATGGCCAGGGGCACCTCAGCGGACTTGCCCATGCCAACGCCGACGTTGCCCTTGCCGTCGCCAACGACGACGAGAGCGACGAGGCTCATGCGACGACCACCCTTGACGGTCTTCGACACGCGGTTGATGTAAACGACGCGCTCCTCGAACTCGGAGGCCTCGCGCTGCTGCTTCTGATTACGAGCCATGTGCTACATACCTCCTAGAACTCGAGGCCGGCGGCACGAGCACCGTCGGCGAGGGCCTTGACGCGGCCATGGTAGATACGGCCACCGCGATCGAAGGCGACCTTGGTGATGCCGGCCTCGATGGCGCGCTTGCCAACGAGCTGACCGACCTTCTCCGCAGCCTCCTTGTTCGAGGTGTGGGTGCCCTTGAACTCGGCCTCGAGGGTCGAGGCAGAGACGAGCGTCAGGCTGGAGCCCTTGCTGTCGTCGATGATCTGGGCATAGATGTTGGCGTTAGTACGGGTCACGCGAAGACGCGGACGCTCGGAGGTACCCGAGACCTTGCCGCGAACACGACGCTGACGACGCTTGAGGCCTTCCAGCTTCGCCTTATGCTTGTTCATACGTAAACTCCTAAAAAGGTTGGTCTTGCCAGCACCTGACGGGGTGCTGGTCTTATGCGAGTGAGTCGGTTACGACTACTTGGCGGCCTTACCCAGCTTGCGGCGGATGTGCTCGCCAACGTAGTGGATACCCTTGCCCTTGTAAGGCTCGGGAGGACGATGGCCGCGGATCTCAGCGGCGATCTGACCGACCTGCTGCTTGTTGATACCCTTGACGTTCACGTGGGTGTTGTCGGGAACCTCGAAGGTGATGCCCTCGGGAGCCTCGACGATCACGGGGTGCGAGAAGCCCAGGGAGAACTCGAGGTTCTTGCCCTTCTGCTGCACGCGGTAACCGACGCCGGCGAGCTCGAGCTTCTTCTCGAAGCCCTCGGAAACGCCAACCACCATGTTGTGAATGAGGGCGCGGGTGAGGCCGTGGCGGGCACGGGTCTCACGCTCGTCGTCGGGACGGGAAACGGTGAGGACGTTGTCCTCGACGTTGATAGCGAGCTTCTCAAAGACATCGAGCTCGAGCTGGCCCTTGGGGCCCTTGACGACAACGTTGTTGCCGTTGACTGCCACTTCGACTCCGGCGGGAATCTGGACAGGCTTATTACCGATACGAGACACGGTGATCTCCTTTCCTTCTACCTACCGAGCGAATTACCAGACGTAAGCGATGATCTCGCCGCCGACGTTGTGCTTGCGAGCATCGCGGTCGGTCATGACGCCATGGCTGGTGGAAATAATGGCGGTACCAAGGCCACCGCGGACGCGGGGCATGTCGGCAACGCCGGTGTACTTACGCAGGCCCGGCTTGGAAATGCGGCGGATGCCGTTGATGACCTTAGCCTTCTTGGGACCATACTTAAGCGTGATGTGCAGAGTCTTCTGGGGAACGGTGTCCTCGACATCGTAGCCCTCGATGTAGCCCTCCTCGTGCAGAACACGAGCGATCTCGACGAGCTTCTTGCTGCTCGGCATGGAGACCGTGGCCTTGTTCACAGAGTTAGCGTTACGGATGCGCGTAAGCATATCTGCGATCGGGTCTGTAAGGTTCATACAGATTCTCCTTCGTTCTTGATGAACACGTGCTCTTGGTTCTTCGCCGCCCTTAACGGCAAAGCCTTTTTAGCGCGTTTTCCCTGTTCCAAACTGATGCTTGAAACGCTAGTAGTGACTTACCAGCTGGCCTTCTTAACGCCGGGAAGCTCGCCCCTGAGTGCAAGCTCGCGGAAGCAGACACGGCACAGGCCGAACTTGCGGTACACAGAGTGCGGACGGCCGCAGCGCTGGCAGCGCGTGTACTCACGAGTAGAGAACTTCTGCTTGCGATTGCACTTGACGATCATCGATGTCTTAGCCACTTATATCCTCCTCACATAGAGTATTGTTCGCCCCAAGCGCCGCCCCCTTGTGGGAACGGCGCTTATAGGGCAGGTGAACCTATTTCTTGAACGGGAAACCGAAGGCGTCCAGAAGGGCCTTGGCCTCCTCATCGGTGTTGGCGGTGGTCACGAAAGTGATGTCCATACCACGCTGGTGATCGACGGAGTCGAAGTCGATCTCGGGGAAGATGAGCTGCTCGGTGACGCCCATGGAGAAGTTACCACGGCCATCGAAGCTCTTGGCGGAGATGCCGCGGAAGTCGCGGATACGGGGGATCGCGACGGAGGTCAGACGATCGAAGAACTCCCACATACGGTCGCCACGCAGGGTAACCTTGCAGCCGATCGGCATACCAGCGCGCAGGCGGAAGGTAGCGATGGACTTGCGGGCACGGGTGATCATCGGCTGCTGGCCGGTGATGGCGCGCAGGTCGCGCACGGCACCGTCGATGGCCTTGGAATCGGTAGCGGCCTCGCCGACACCCATGTTCACGACGATCTTCTCAAACTTAGGGATCATCATGACGTTCTCGTACTGGAACTTGTCCTGAAGCTGCTGCTTGACCTCGTTGTTGTACTTGGTCTTCAGACGCGGCACATACTTCTCTTCTGCCATTGTTCACTCCTTCTTGGGGTTTTAAGCACGGGGCGTGGCCACGATGGGTTGTCCTCGTGCCTCCTGGCTGCATCCGCGCCGCTCATGGCATTTCGCGGTTTGGACTCGACGCAGCAGGAGCCGACAAAACAATCGGTACTATACGCGCATCGGGAGCGTATTTCCAGAAAAACCTCGTCTGCCTGCACAACTCCACAACTCCCCCGCACAAATGGGTCCCAAAAAGCAGTTGCGGTGAAATAGTTCCTGGCTGACCGCCCGTCAGGCTTATCTAGGAACTATTTCACCGCAACTTATTGATGAGGATGCGGCTAGCGCTTGCGGGGGACGAGCTTGGTGCGGCGCAAGTGGATCATCTCGGCGGCGATGGAGATGGCGATCTCCTCGGGGTCCTCGGCCTGAATGGCAACGCCGATCGGAAGGTGCAGCCCGTCGATCTGTTCCTGCGTAAAGCCCTCCTGCTCCATGCGAGCCCGCACAAAGGCCGTCTTGCGGCGCGAACCCAGACAGCCCAAGTAAGCGGGCTTGGCGCGCATCGCCTGAATCACCACATCGATATCGGACTTGTGGCCCGCCGTGGCGACGACTACCAGATCGCGCGGACCGATGGGGCACAGCTCGCTCAGGTTCTTGTAATCGACCAGGCGACGATCGTAGACACCGGGTACCCATTCGGGCGTCAACGTGCCGGGACGGTCGTCGCAGGCCACGACGGCAAAGCCCGCCGCCGTGAGCACGCGCGCCGTCGCAGCGCCCACGTGTCCGCAGCCAAAGATGTAGGTCAGGCCCTCGGGGCAGAGTGTCTCGATGTGCGCGGGAGGAATCTCGGAGGCGGCGTTGGTGTAGGTGACGTTACTCCCCTCTTCCGCCAGCGAAAGCCCGGGGCAACCCACAATGGTGCGGCGCGACTCCTCGCCATGGTACTCGGTCACATCGTCCTCGAGCGCGCTCGCGATAAACGGCTCAAAGTCGATGACGAAGTCGCCAATGCGCCGATAGGCCAAGACCTCGGCAACCGACTGGAACAACGGTGCCTTGGTCGCATCCAGATGCAGGTAGCACAGGCAGATGACCCCGCCGCAGATCATGCCGGTATCGGAGTTCTCGCCGCCCATGGTGTAGCGGACCAGACGCGATTTACCCCCGGCCAGCAGCTCGCGTGCCTCGTCCAGCGCAAAGAGCTCAATCTTGCCGCCGCCGATAGTGCCCGCCTGGCTACCGTCGGCAAAGACGGCCATCCATGCGCCCACGCCGCGCGGTGACGACCCCGCCGTACCGGCCACGACCACGAGCTCGCACGTCTTACCAGCACGCAGGGCGGCAAGCGCCGCATTCACAACATCGAGCTTTTCCATTGCCGCCTTCTATCCTCTAAAGACATCGGTGAGTATAGCGAGTGCCTCGAGCACGCCGCCGCCGACCGACGTCGCCTTGTCCGAAATGTAGTTGATATAGCTGGCATCGCTGCGCGGGTCGACGTCGGCACATTTAAAGCCCTCGGTCACCTGAACGCCATCTGCCAAAAGACCGCGCAGACAGCCGTCAATCGTCGTGAACATGGGCGTATCGCCCGCGTAGCCGATCACGTCTCCGGCGCTCACGATGTCGCCGATTGCGCGGTCGGACCGAAACACGCCGGCGGCGGGACTGTGAATAACACGCTCCTTGCCGTATCCGCCGATCATGCCCGGCACGCCCGTGTTGGGCTGGGGTGAGCCCTGGGTAATCACGCGGCCCAAAAAATGCCCGCGCATGGTTTCGACCACGGCATCGCAATCGACCGGCGCGGTAAAGCCCGGCCCTACCGCGATGACGGCGGGAGCCATGTCGCGCGTGGTGCCCAGATTGCGCTTGGCCAGAATCGCGTCTACCACAGCCGCGGGCTTAAGCTCGCCGACCATCTGTGCCTGGGGGTCCACCACCACGGCGACATCCCCCGCCTCGGTAATCTCAAGCACCTCGGCCGACGTCTGCGCCAAGCGGGCGCGAATGCCCTCGACCTCGACCTCGCCCAAGCGAATGGCCTCGCAAAAACTGATCGTTCGACGGATGCACGTGGGAACCGCGATATCTGCCATAACGACCGACACGCCGGCGCGCACCAAACGGGCAGCGACACCCGTGGCGATATCGCCGGCGCCGCGAACATAAACGAGCATTCCCGGGGCACCTCCCTGTGCTACGGTTTGAGCAGAGCAAAAGCGGTCCGACCGCTACTCTGATGATTATTTATTATCACAGTATTATACGGCGGTGAACAGATGGAAACGGTTAGCGGCAATCTTGCCTCGGCGCTCAGGATCGAGCCGGGCATTACCGCGATTATCGGCAGTGGCGGCAAGTCGACCTTGCTGAAGGCGCTGGGTCTCGAGCTAATGCGCGCTGGCGGCAGGGTGCTTCTCTGTACCACCACGCACATGCTTCCCGTCGCTGGCGTGCCATGGGACGGGTCGAGCCGTCGCTTGGACGCCGCGCCTTGGAAGCCAGGTGCCCCACACGCCCTAGGCTGCACCTGCGAGGCCTGCGCGGGGCTTGTGCGGGGAAGCATCTGCCAGGCAGGCGTCTTGGACCCGGAGACAGGCAAGCTCTCCGCCCCCGCCGAGGCGCTCGACGAGCTGGCGCAGCGCTTTGACTATGTGTTGGCCGAGGCAGACGGTAGCAAGCGACTCCCGCTCAAGGCGCATGCCACTTGGGAGCCCGTGGTCCCCGCCGGCATGGCCAACCTCATCTGGGTCGTCGGCGCCTCGGGACTCGGCAAGCCCATCAACGAAGCCGTCCACCGCCCCGAGCTCTTTTGCGAGCGTTGCGGCTGCGAGCTCACCGACATCGCCACGCCCGAGCGCGTCGCCCAGGTGCTCAATGCCGAGCTGCGGATGCTGAACCTCAACAATGCCCGCATCATGCTCAACCAAGCCGACACGCTCAACGACCCAACGATGGCAGATCGCTTCGAGGCAGCCCTCGGCCGCCCCCTCATCGCCACCATCCTCCAGGGGTAGCTAATTTGGCGTCGTCCCCGTTAGCGGGGCACGTAGCGACCGGGCTGAGCTCCGGTGGGCTCGCCATCGCGCGCCACCAGCACGCCGTTCACAAACACAGCCTTGGCGCGGCCATGTGCCTCAAAGCCCTCGAGCGGCGTGTAGTCCACGGCCTGATGCTGCGTCGCGGCGCTGATCGTCCAGCGCGCCTTGGGACCCCACACGCACACGTCGGCATCGGCGCCCTCGGCAAGACAGCCCTTGTGCGGATACATGCCAAAGACGCGCGCCGGGTTCCGCTCATCAAGCGGCATAGATCCTCGGGGCCCAGCTGTCCCTCAAAGCTCGTAGCGATCGCGACGGGACGATGCTCCACACCGGGCCCGCCGTTGGGAATCGCGCGGAAATCGTCGCGCCCGCGGTCCTTTTGCCCGTGCAGGTTAAAGCTGCAGTGGTCGGTTGCAATCGTATCGATCTCGCCGGCCACAAGCGCCTCGCGCAACGCGGCACGGTCACCGGCATGGCGCAGCGGCGGACTCATCACATACTTGGCGCCGGCAAAGCCGTCCTCTCCCTGCTCCAGATAGCAGGTATCATCGAGCATCAGATACTGAGGGCATGTCTCGACATAGATGTTCTTCTGCCCGCGCGCTTTGGCAGCGCGAATAGCCTCGAGCCCCAGCTTGGTCGAAAGGTGCACCACGTTGACCGGAGCGTCCCCGGCCAGGTGTGCCAGATACAGTAGGCGGCTCACGGCCTCGGCCTCACACACATCCGGACGGCTGAGCGCATGCCCCTCGGGCCCATGAATCCCCTGCTCGTACACGCGCTTCTGCAGTTCATTCACCAGCGTACCGTTCTCGCAATGCACGCAGAGCATGCCGCCCACGCGCTTGAGTTCCTCCAGCACCTCGAGCGTCTCGGCGTCGTCCAGGCGCAGGTGGTCATAGGCAAAGTAGGTCTTAAACGACGACACGCCCGCCTCGCGCATGGCCGAAAGATCGGCGCGGTTGCATTCATTCCACTCGGCGAGTGCCATATGAAACGCGTAGTTAGCCTTGCAGGTTCCGTCGGCGCGGCGATGCCACTCGGCCAATGCATCGGGCATGGTCACGCCGCGATCGGCCGTCGCGTAGTCCACGATGGTCGTCGTACCGCCGCAGGCAGCCGCACGCGTACCGGTCTCAAAGCTATCGGCCGTCCAATCCATGCCAGTCCAGCACTGCATGTGCGTGTGGCCGTCGATAAAGCCGGGGAACACCCAACAGTCGGTGGCGTCCTGGACGGTATCGCCCTCGCCCGGCTCGATTGCCGCGGCAATCCGCACAATCTTATCGCCCTCCATGGCAAGATCGGCGCGGCGAAGCCCCTGGGGCGTCACGAGCGCGCCGTTTTTTGATGATGATCATAATTGCTCCTTATTGATTGATGCAGTTGGCCACGCGATCAAAATACGAGCAGGCGGCGATATGCTCCGTTATGCGTTGCTGTCCCTTGGCGGTATCGACGTCCCACAGCTCGTAGGCACGCGCCTCGACCAGCACCACGTCGGTACGGTCCTTGAGGATCGAACCGCCGCCGTCCTTACCCTCAAGACACATAAGTGCATCGAACAGTTCCGCCGGAAAGAGCACCGGGCTCGAAGGCTCACCGTTGCATGCAAGACGCACCGGATGCTTGCGGCCACGCTCATCAAACGTGCGAACCATGGCCTCAAAAGAATCCGAACTCACGAGCGGCTGGTCGCCCGGCAAAAAGAGGCAACCTTTCCAGTTGCGTTCGACTCCCCATGAAAGGCCCGCACGGACGCTTTCGCTGCGCAGCTCGCCATCGTGCAGCACGCACGGGCAATGCTTGTCCTCGCAAATCTGGGCGACCTCGGGCCAACGCGTCGAAACCACAACGTCAAAGCCCCGGGGAACCGAATCGATGGTCCGGGCAATCAGCGGCTCGCCATAGATATCGGCAAGCATCTTGTTAGAGCCAAACCGCTTGCCCTCGCCCGAAGCCATAATGACGCATCCAAGTTTCATGGTGATACCTCCCCTGAAACCATCGTACCCATAACTCGCGCCGCGGGCATCTACATCGAAAGCGCTTATCCCGCACGCCCGCGATGCAAAAAGGGGCACCCCGCCGGTTGGCAGAGCGCCCCCTTTACATGGCTTACCTCAACCCGGCTTTAGGCCTGGAACCAACGGGCGGTGTTGCGCTCGTCGAGGGCCTTGAGGGTAGCGGCGGGATCGGCAACCTTCTGCAGGAACATCATGGCTGCGATGGCGTACGGCTTGTAGCTGGCCTCCTTGTACATGCCCACGCGGTGCATGTCGAAGACGTCGGCGTTGACCTCGCCGTGCTCGCAGGAGACACCGGAGATGTCGGCGGGCAGCGGGTGCATAAAGATGGTGTCCTGGCCGTTGGCAGTCTTCTCCATGAGCTCGGTCGTGGAGCACCAATCCTGATGGGTGGCGTTCTGGGCGAGCAGCTCCTTCTCGAGCGCAGCGATGCCGGCGTCGTCGCCCTCGGCGTACAGATTGGTACGCTTCTCCATGGCGGCAAACGGAGCCCAGCTCTTGGGGATCACGATGTCGGCGCCCTCGAAGGCCTCGGCCATGGTGTTGACCTGCTTAAAGGTGGTGCCGGACTCGGCGGCATAGCCCTTGGCGCGCTCGACGACCTCGGGCATAAGGTCGTAGCCCTCGGGGTGGGCCAGGGTGACGTCCATGCCAAAGCGGGGCAGCAGGCTGATCAGCGACTGCGGGCAGGACAGCGGCTTGCCGTAAGAGGGCGAATAGGCCCAGGTGACGGCAACCTTCTTGCCCTTGAGGTTCTCGAGGCCGCCAAACTCGTTGATGAGGTAGAGCATGTCGGCAGAGGACTGCGTGGGGTGGTCGGAATCGGACTGCAGGGAGATGAGCGTGGGACGGTGATCCAAAACGCCGTCCTCGTAGGCCTGCTGCACGGACTCGGAGACCTCGGCCATGTAGGCGTCGCCCTTGCCGATGTACATGTCGTCGCGGATGCCGATGACGTCGGCCATGAAGGAGATCATGGTAGCGGTCTCGCGGACGGTCTCGCCGTGAGCGATCTGGGGCTTCTTCTCGTCCAGGTCCTGCAGCTCAAGGCCGAGCAGGTTGGCGGCCTTAGAGAAGGAGAAGCGCGTACGGGTGGAGTTGTCACGGAACAGGGAGACGGCCAGGCCCGAGTCGAAGATCTTGGACGAGACGTTGTTCTCGCGCAGCTCGCGCAGGGCGTCGGCGACGATGTAGAGCGCCTTGATCTCATCGGTGGTCTTGTCCCAGGTGTGCAGGAAGTCGCTGCCGTACATACCCTTAAAATCGAGGCCGTTCAGCTGCTCGACGAGCTCGGTAAACTTGGCGTCCATGGAAATGTCCTTTCCAAAGATGAAACGATCGCAATGAGTAGATGTACTCCGGCATGCGCGTGTGGCTAGAACATGCAGAGCACCATGACGAGGACCCGCCACCGTTGAGGAAGCATGGGAGATAACGACCGCGGGCCCCAAGTCAACAGGGGGTGCCGGGGACACGCGCGGCCCCCGGCTCAACAAAATCGAAGAATGGGACTAATCGATCTTGTTGTTGGTCAGACCGGCGCGGAACACGGTGGCGTCGCCATCGGCCTGGCTGGGATCGTAGAGGTTCAGGGCAGCCACGTACATGGCGGCAGCGGTGACCAGGTCGTCCTTGTAGGTGACCTCGTTGGGAGCGTGAGCCCGAGACTCGGCACCCGGGCCAAAGCCCACGCAGGGGATGCCATAGCGGCCCTGGATGGAAACGCAGTTCGTGGAGAAGGTCCACTTGTCGCACAGCGGACGACCGGTGCGCTTATCCATGCTGGGCTCGCAGCCGATGCGCTCGTCACCGAACATGGCCTTGTGGGCGTCGACGAGGGCCTTGACGTGCGGAGCGGTCTCCTTGTTGATCCACGTGGGGAAGTAAGCCTCGGTCTCGTAGACCTCGCCGGTCCAGGACGAACGGTCGTACATGTACATGGAGACCTTCACGTCGTCGCCGTACTTCTTGGCGGACGGCAGGTTGCGGATCTCGTCCAGGCAGGACTCCCAGGTCTCGCCGGCGGTCATGCGACGGTCGATGGAGATGGCGCAGGAATCGGCCACGGCGCAGCGGCTGGGGCTGGTGTAGAAGATCTGGCTGACGGTGCAGGTGCCGTGGCCCAGGAAGCGGACATCCTCGTAGTGCTCGGGGTTGTACTTGGGGTCGAGCATCTTAACGAGACCCTTGATGTCGGTCGACTCGTCGCAGCCGTTGTTGTTGAGGGCGCGGACGCCGGCGATGATGTCGGCCATCTTGTAAATGGCGTTGTCGCCGCGGTCGGGAGCGGAACCGTGGCAGGAGGCGCCGTGAACGTCGATGCGGATCTCCATACGGCCGCGGTGACCGCGATAGATGCCGCTGTCGGTGGGCTCGGTGGAAATGACGAACTCGGGCTTAATGCCGTCCTTGTTGTAGATGTACTGCCAGCACATGCCGTCGCAGTCCTCTTCCTAGACGGTGCCGACGACCATGATCTTGTAGCCCTCGGGGATGAGGCCCATGTCCTTCATCATCTTGGCAGCGTAGGTAGCGGAAGCCATGCCGCCCTCCTGATCGGAGCCGCCGCGGCCGTAGATGATCTCGTCGGTCTCGTAGCCCTCATAGGGATCGGCATCCCAGTTCTCGATGTTGCCGATGCCGACGGTGTCGATGTGGGAGTCGATGGCGATGATCTTGTCGCCCTCGCCCATGAAACCCATGACGTTGCCCAGGCCGTCGACCTTGGCCTCGTCATAGCCAAGGCTCTCCATCTCGGCCTTAATGCAAGCGACAACCTCGCCCTCCTCACAAGACTCAGAGGGGTGAGAGATCATGGCGCGCAGGAAGCGAGTCTATCAGCACGATGAGACTCCGCAGCAGCCTTAATGGCATCAAAATCGAGTTCTTTAGTCATAACAGTCAACCTTTCTACAAGGGTTTACCTACAGGTAAATATTTCAGATAGATCACTTGTGCCAAGCAGCGTGAGGTCGAGCACCCCACAAGCAAGTAACCATAGGAGGCGGACGGAGGACTTTGCTCCGTCGCGAGTTCCGCACGAGCCGGAGAGCACTTAATGTGCTCTCCGTGCGAGCAGGACTGTCCGAGCAGGGAGTAAAGTCCTCCGGCTGCCTCCGGACAGGTCACTCTGCTAGCAGGTCGGATACTCGCCCTCCCAGACGATGCGACGGTACTGATCCGGATCGGTGTCGCCCTCGGTGGAGAAGCAGAGCACGGAGCTCGTCTTGTCCAGGCCGATGAGTTCCTTGAGCTCGGCGTACTCGGGATCGAGCATGAGGGTCTCGACCAGGCCGGTGGTCACAGCGCCGGACTCGTCGGAGATGACGCGCGGGTCGCCCTTCTCGGGAGCGCCCAGGGTGCGCATGCCGCGAGCGGTGACCCAGTCGGGGCAGGACACGAAGGCGGTGGTGTGGTTGCGCAGGATATCCCAGCCCAGGATGTTGGGCTCACCGCAGCACAGGCCGGCCATGATGGAGGGCATGTCGCCGTCCACGATGCGCGGATCGCCGTCGCCGGCGGCAGCACCCTTGTACAGGCAGGCGGCAGGAGCGCACTCGACCACAACGAAGGTGGGCGGGTTATCGGGGTACAGGTTGGTGAAGTAGCCCACTACGGCGCCGGCGAGCGAACCCACGCCAGCCTGGACAAACACGTGCGTCGGGCGGTTGATGGCCATCTCGCGCAGCTGCTCGGCAGCCTCGGAAGCCATGGTGCCGTAACCCTCCATGATCCAGGACGGGATCTTCTCGTAGCCCTCCCAGGCGGTGTCCTGAACGATGACGCCGCGCTCGCAGGCGTCGGCCTCGGCGGCGATGTTATCGAAGCGGGGCTTGGTGGAACCCTTGGGCATGTGCACGACGGCCTTCTGGCCCAGCTTGTTGGCAGCCCATGCCACGCCGCGGCCATGGTTGCCGTCGGTGGCGGTAAAGAAGGTAGCCTGGCCAAAGTCCTCGGCCAGCTGATCGGAGGTCAGGTAATCGAAGGTGCAGTCGGCAACGTCCTTGCCGGTCTCGTCGGCAATGTAGTTGGCCATGGCAAACGAGCCGCCCAGGACCTTAAAGGCGTTGAGGCCAAAGCGATAGCTCTCGTCCTTAACGCACAGGTTGGACAGGCCCAGACGCGCGGCCTGGCCGTCCAGGCGGGCAAGCGGAGTGACGGTGTACTGGGGGAACGACTGGTGGAAGGCGCGGGCCTTCTTCACGTGGTCGAGACTCATGATTCCCAAGTGCTTGTCATCGCTCTTGGGCATCGTGTTGCCCGCCCACTGGATCTTATCGGCCATACGGTGAACTCCTTAAGTCCTCTCTTGCCGGCCCCCGCATACGCGTTTCAGCCCATTCCCATTCATGCGACTGAACTTTTATGTGGATGCCAAACAAGAAGTTTGTTAGCACTGTTCTATCACACTTTTTGATTTGCAACCTAACAAATTGTTTGTTGCCGCAATCGGTACTTTTTCGCCGCCGAACGGTCACACAACGCAGCGCCGCTTTCGTTATTTGCGAACAGGTGTGGTTTATGGCACAGTGAGCCCAAACTAATTTTTAGGAAGGTACCCATGACCCCCGCACAGATTGAGTTTTACAAGCGCCTCGCACACGGCCTGGCGCTCCAATTTGGCCCCAACTGCGAAGTCGTCGTCCACGATCTGGAGACCGAGGACGTGGACCACTCCATCGTAGTGATCGAAAACGGCCACGTCAGCGGGCGCAAACTGGGTGACGGCCCCAGCCATATCGTGTTTGAGTCCATGCACGAGGGCACCACCGACATACACGACCGCGAGCCGTACCTCACTAAAACCGCCGACGGTAAGCTGCTCAAGTCCTCTACCATCTTTATCCGCAACGACGAGGGCAAACCCGTCGGCATTTTGGGCATCAACTTTGACATTACGCTCATGAAGGCTTTTGAGCGCTCGCTCGATGCCTTTGCCGGCACCGGCAGCACGGGCTATACCGAGCCCGAGCCCATTACCAAGAACATCGGCGACCTGCTCGAGGACCTGCTGCACGAGTGCGAGCAGTTTGTGGGCAAGCCCGCGGCGCTCATGACCAAAGACGAGCGCATTCGTGCCATTGGCTACCTCGACCGTCGTGGCGCCTTCCTCATTTCCAAGTCGAGCGAGCGCGCCTGCGAGTTCTTTGGCATCTCCAAATACAGCTTCTATAGCTACCTCAATGAGGCCAAGGCGGCGGCCGGCGACAAGTAGGCACTCGCCTGGATTGCCCTCCCCTTTTGGGCGCGAGTTCTGGAAAGCACGAATCCAAGACCGAGCCGCTTGGGAAGTTCCATATAATCGATGTCATTGGTATTTCGAAAGGATGGAACAGAATGGCGTTGAGCAAGGCATCATGCACCGGTCGCGGATTGATTCCGGCAATTGGTGGACATGTGCACCGCATGTTCGATGAGGGTGAAGACGACCTGTTTTCGCTGAGCCTTGACGACGTGATGGATGATCGCCCGTGGACCGCCGACGAACTCATGGGCGGCGGCGGGGCTCGCCCGTCAAGCCCCAATCCCGCACCTGCGCCGACTCCTGCGCAGTCGTCTGTTTCGACGCCCGCACCCACTTCGGCGCCCACGCCCGCTCCCCGCCCCGCAAGCGACCCGTCCGAGACGGCGGCATTTCTCGCTGCAGCGACGCAGGGCAAATCGGCCGACAGCACCGTTATGTACAGCGCCCAGCAGTTGCCTGTTCCTGCGGCACGCAAGCCTTCGGTCGCAAGGCTCGATGAGTCCGTTGCCCATCAGGTTGCCTACGATTCCTGGGCTGCAACCGATCTGGATGAGACCTCTACCGGCATGCCGGCGCTCGACGTTCCAGTTAACCCGCTTTTTGCCGCCAACACGAGCGCCGCAGACTATGAGGGCGGTACGGCATATTCCGATTATTCCGATGGCTATGCTGGCAACAGTCGCATCGAGACAGAGGACTATGGCACCGCGTCGAGCGATTATCTCGACGATCCGTACGCTGCCACGCCCGCACCGGAATATGACCCGGAGGCCGCGTCCGCACCGACATATACCAAAAGCACGGGCGAAGAGCGCTTCGCCGATTATTACGCCGAGGAAAAGGCGCTGCGTTTCTCGGAATTTCCGCAGGCAGTCAAGGTTGCCTTTATCGCCATTGTCATTGCCCTGCTCGGCGTCATTGCGTTTGAGGGATTCCAGCTGTTCCGCGGCCCCACCGCGTCCGAATCGGCAACACAGCAAAAAGAGGACGACAACCAGTACCTGGACATCAACACCCTCAAGGGCGACCCCAACGACGGAGACGAGTAGCGGGGGTTAAGGGAGCGCCGGAAAAGCCAGCAGCACGTTACGGCTCCAAAAGCCCTGCCATAAAGATGGGCAGATACAGCACGTCACCATCGCGGTGAAGATTACATTCCGCAAGCACCAGGGCGCGATCGATTCCGTAGCCCTTCGTTGCCAGTGCGTTATCGAGCGCCGCGTGGGACTTAAAGCTCTTGCCCGACTTGACCTCGATGGCGAGCACTTCCCCATCGAGCGTCTCTTCCACAAAATCGAGCTCACCGACCTTTTTGGACGTAAAGTAGCGCAATCTAAATCCATGAGCTTTGAGCTCTTGGGCAACGAAGCCCTCAAACGCCGCCCCCATGTTCATGCCAAAGGCGTCTTCCGCCTCCCCATCAAAAACGCCTTGAGCGACCCTTTTGGAATACGACGACATGAGCATTCCGGTGTCCAGGTAAAACAGCTTAAATAGATTTCGCTGCTCCCCCAATAGCAGGGGTGCCACGGGCGCCGTTACGTTATACACGGGAAGCGCAACGCCTGCCTCCGACAACCAGAGAAAATGATCTGTCACCTGCGAAAAACGTTTGACACCGTTAATCGACGACAGCTTAAATCGCTTGTTTTTGGAGCCAGCCTCGCTGGGAATCAAATCGTAGATATCGAGAATAACCAAGCGCAGCTCGGGCGGAGCGTACTTTGCGATGTCATCGCGATACAGGGCGTGAAGATCGCGGTGGATGTTTCGAACCTCGTCGACATTGCGCGTCGCCAAGAAGGAATTGACCGCGTCGGGCATGCCTCCCACCACCACATACTGATGGAACAGATCGAGCAAGCGGTCATACAGGTAGCCGGGGAGCTCCCCCTCATCCTTTAGACAGTCTCTGAGCATGTCAAACACGCTGGCACCAACGCCATTTGCCCAGCAAAACTCCTCAAAGTCGAGCGGGTACATCTGGACCTGCTCGACATACCCCACCGGCAGGGAATCGATGCCCTCGAGCTCAACGCCAAGGAGCGATCCGGTAAGGATGTATCGAAAGTCGCCGCGCTGGACCAGATATTTGATAAACGTCACCACGTTGGGGCATCGCTGCACCTCGTCGATAACCACAACGGTCTTGTTCGCAACCATCGCCTGCGTTGCAGCAATAGACATACGCATAAGCAGGTCATCCGCACTTTTCGCCGCCAAAAACGAATCGCGCACGGACGCGTCGGCGATAAGGTCGAACGTCACGACATTTTCGAACGATTCATTTGCAAAGACATTGACCAAATATGACTTTCCTACCTGTCGGGCGCCCTTGACCAAAAGAGCCTTGTTAGGCGACGAGGCAAGCCAAGATTCAAACTGTGCTTTCGCTTTTCTCTGTAGCATAAGCGCACCCCTTATTACGTGCTGTTTTAGCACTAGGATACACTTTTCGTAGTTATTAGGTGCTCATTTCGACACTTTTTCGAAGTTCTAAAGTGTGCATTACGACACTTTTCCGTACTTTTACACGGGATATTTCGACACTTTTTCGAATTTAAGCCTAACAGCAGCCGGCGAAATCAAGCGCCGCTTGCACGTCATTTCGCAGGCGGCGCTTGATTTCCGTCCACGCGCGCTGATAGACTCCATCGTGCCCGCAAGGAGCGGGCGCGTTTTATCCAGAGTCGGGGTAGAGAGTTGGCTCCACGATCCCGACGCCAACCAGCCAAGAGGCACGGTGGCCCTGCCAACATCGATGAAAGGAGTCCGTATGGACAATTTCTCTGTGCGCAGTGAGCGCAATTTCCACAATCTGGCAGCCAAGCCAAAGCGAATGCATCTTCTGGACGAGCCGAGCGGCCATGCCTCGGCCATGGTCAAGAGCAGCCTCTCCCACCAGATGCGCTTTACGGTGCAGGTGCTCGAGGAAGAGCTCTGCGCCGCCGGCAATCCGCACGTACTGCAGATCAAGCTGCTCGGAAATGACTCTCGTAAGCCGTCCAGCTGGATGCTCTTCGCCGACGGCGAGTGCATCGCGGACGGCTCGGGTGACTTTGCCCGCGAGTGCTTCTGCGAGAGAGCCGAGGTGTTCCTGGACCTGTGCCGCGACGCCGTCAACGCCGCTGAGCTGCGTCAATGGAGCCAGAGGGGGTACGAGCTGCTGAGCGCCGCGCGTGGGGTTGCTATGGCGTAAGCGAGAGATCTCAGCAGTGTCACTAACGAGCAGAATCGATTTTTGCAATCAAATCGTTCGCCCATGCCACGGCATCATCGACAGTCGGCAAAACGTTAAGTCCTTCCGCCTGGGAGAAATACAGTGAGTCCCAGCCCACTCCCCTCGAGATCATTGGAGGCCACTCCTGCTCCGCACGATACGCAAAGAGTCTGATACAGACCTCTCGAGTTTTTAGGTAATCAATTTCCCCGTTGGAAATTGCAATCTGGAGATCTATCAGATCATGGGCGCGCTCGCTGCCGGGGCTGCTCGCAGCATGAAGTTTCTGAGCAATCTGATGCTCGAGCCTCATGCACGGAACCGGCCCTGGTTCGGGAAACCCGAGACCTTTCAATATTGCCGCAGCTTCAGGCGAGGAAACCATATCGGGATCGTCGGCGTCGCCGATTTCGTTATGACCGACCTCAAGCGGCAGCGTCATCCACGATTTACCATTGTAGGCAATCTTGATTTCGAACGGACGCATGACGTAAGCAGTTGGAATTCCCTTAGGAGATGCGGGCTCCCTCGGAACAATGGCACCCGAGAATCCGTTCCAGCCTATAGTGAGTGAATCTTCAAGCTTCGTCATGCAATCGTTCAGTGAGGATGCCCTGGCGGTATCGAGGTCGCGCGAGAACCGCGTGACATCCTTCCCAAAGCGAATCTTCAGGGCATTTCCACCCTTTGCGGCTCCATCGGGTAGCATCTGCCCAACAACAACGGCCGCAATGAGCCTTTTAACGCGGCCCGGTTCTTCGTCCAAATCAGTGCAGAGTCGGTCCATCGCTATGTCAAGGTTACGTCTGCTGGTTGGCTTCTTGACTACCTTCACGACAGCTCCTTCATCAGTCTCTCATGCTCATTGGAGGTAATAAGGCCCTCGGCCTGAGCGTGCTTGGTTGCCTCGATGAGGCGTTCGGTCATAACGGACCCCTTACAAGCCTCAATCGCATCTGCAACGCATTGAGAAGGGATTCCTTCATAGAACGTCGTTTTGGCATTCTCTGGAGCGGACACTGTTTTTATCCAAGCTGGCAGTTTGCGGCGAACACGCTTTGGTGTTGCCACGGTCACGGCACGAGGATCAACAAGTGCAAGTGCGTGCATAGACAGCACTGATTCGCCCCACAGGAAACCCTCGTCACCAACAAGAGCCACTGCCTCCGCAAAGACGTCACGGGGCGTCGGAACCCATTGGGTGAGCTTGTACACCCCATGTCCTCGGCGCATCAATTTCCCAGTGACACACCATCGGCTCAGTTCTCCGGTGGTTACGCCAATCTCGCGTGCCTGCGCAGCAGTCACGATGCCGTAGCCATCTGCCGCCAGTTCGAATATTTCGTCAAAGTGTTTCATGTCAAAAGACTAACACTTTTATATGTCTTTTGACATAGACATGGTCTTAATCAAGCATTAGAGATCTATTTAAATTCGTATAGCATTGTAATCGTCCTCTCTGAATTCGAAGTCCGCACCGACAGCATGCAGAAGTAAAAAGTACCGGCAAGAACGATATCGAATGAAATCGCTCCCGCTGGCATATATCTTACCATATAAACGAACACGTGTTCGTTCTCATCAATTATCGATTTATCACGCGCCCGCTTTAGCCGCTGTCCGCGCGAATCGTCTAGCCGATAGCTCTTCGCCGACAGCGCTTGCATCGCAAGCGGCTCGGGCGCCTTTGCACGTGAGTGCTTCTGCGAGGGAGCCGAAGTGTCTCTGGACCTGTGCCGCGACGCCGTACGCGCGGCCGAGCTGCGCCAGTGGAGCCGGAGGGAGTACGAGCTGCTGAGCGCCGCGCGCGGGATCGTAAGGGTGTAGACGGGCGGACGAGCCATCGACGATTTTGAGCTGGCAAGGGCCGGGAACGATCGCGTCGGAAATGTTGGTGTAAGCGCGCCGACGGCTGACCGCCAAACGCAAGCGGCCCCTGTCCTAGAATCTGGAATTGCTACATAACACAGGTTCTGGGAAAGGACAGGGACCGCTATGGAGATATTAGCAGACGCGATGCCGGATAAGGCCGCCATCCCGAGGTCGACCGACGGGATGGTCGACATCCAGTCGCTGCTCAGGCTGCTCGCCGAGCAGGTGGTCAACGCCATCATGGACGAGGAGGCCGACCAGCTCTGCAGCGATGGGGCCAACAGCAGGAACGGCTACCGCAACCGCACGCTCGAGACGTGCGTGGGCACGCTCAACCTGAGAATCCCCAAGCTCAGGACGGGCAGCTTCTTCCCCGAGGACGTCCTCGAGCGCTACCAGCGCGTCGACCGCGCGCTCGTCGCGGCGGTGGCCGAGATGTACGCCACCGGCACCAGCACCAGGAAGGTGCAGAGGATAGCCGAGAAGATGGGCATCGAGAGGCTCGGCAGGGACCGAGTGAGCGCGATCGCCGCGACCCTCGACGCCGAGATAGCCGACCTCGCGGAGGGGCCGCTCGATGCGCGCGCGATACCCTACATCTGGCTCGACGCGACCTACGTCAAGTGCCGCCGCGGGGGCCGCGTGGCTTCGACCGCGGTGGTCACGGCGATAGGCTGCGACGAGTCCGGCTGGAGGCGGGTGCTGGGGGTATCCGTGGTG
>UQJA01000010.1 GCA_900541285.1 uncultured Collinsella sp. | reverse complement strand
CCCAAGGACCTGGGCGGGCGTATAGGGCAACATCGATCGCGAGTTCCGCACGCAAAGGAGGCCACTTAATGTGGCCGCCGTCTTGCGCAGGACTGCCCGAGCAGGCGATGTTGCCCTATACGCCCGCCCAGGTCCGCCGGGATCATTGCAGTTTGACGATCGGAGCAAAGCCTTTCATTAGCTTTTTGGTCTGGCCGGTCTTTTCGAATTGAACCTCGATCATGTCTCCGACGACCGAGATCACGGTACCCGTGCCAAAGGTCTTGTGGCTCACGGTATCACCCGCGGCAAAGTCCTGCGATGCGCTGGCACGATCGACCTTGCGCTCCACCGTCGGGGACACCTTGGACGACGGCTTTTTGACGCGCGGCGCGCCCGAGCCAAAGGTCGAGGCAACACGGCCGGCGTCGGGCGAGACCCCACGATGGCGCTCGGTTCCGTAGCTACTGCCGCCAAAGAAGTCGTCGAAGCTCGATCCACCGCGCGAACCGGAACCGCCGGTCGAGCGCGTATGCGAACCGAACACCTTGCCGCCATACATATCCGAACCCACGCCCGAGCCAAAGGTGCCGTGACGGTCGCCGCGCTTCTCCCAGCCCGTGCCCTCAAAACCGGCAGAACCGATACCGCTAAACTCGATATCCTCAAACGGAATCTCATTGAGGAAGCGCGAGCGCGGGTTGGCAGAGGTCGAGCCGTAGGTGCGACGCGTGGCCGCATAGGTCAGGAACAGGCGCTTACGGGCACGCGTGATGGCAACGTAGGCCAGGCGACGCTCCTCCTCGAGCTTGCCCGGGTCATCGCTGCCGCCAAAGTCGTGCACGTGCGGGAAGATGCCCTCCTCCATGCCGGCCACGAACACCGCCGGGAACTCCAGGCCCTTGGCGGAGTGGATAGTCATCATGGTAATGGCATGCGTCTCGCCGGCCAGGGAATCCAAGTCGGAGCGCAGGGCCAGCCACTCCATGAGTGCCGGCAGCGCCTTGCAGGTGAGCGGGCCGTAGGTGCGCTCGATCTCGTCGGCATGTACGGCACCCGCCGGCAGCTCTGTCGGCGCGGCATAGGCGTTGCCCGCGATGGCGGCAGCCAGGGCATCCTGCGGCGAGAGCGCCGGGGCCGCCAGGCTGTCGAGCGGATTGGAACCCGCGGCATCACGCGCGCCAACGAGCGCCTCAAACGAAGACACGGGCGCAGACGGGCCGGGCTCGGGCGCAGGCGCGCTCACCACAACGGGCTCGGGCCCAACGTCGGCGGGCACATCGGCAACACCAGCAGCGCGCAGCTCTTCCAAGCTCTCGAGCGTGCCTTCGATATCCTCGTGCGTCTCCTCAAATTCGGCAGCGACACCCAGGAATTCCTGGATGTTCTCGGCGCGGCTCTCGGACTCCATGGTGCCCTCGGCGCGGAAAGCCTGCAGCAGGCCCGTCTTATCGACAATCATCTCGACAACGTCCTTGAGCTCGCCGTCCATGCGGCGACCCTCGCGCACCAGCGACACAAAGCTCGACAGGCCATTGCGCACCTTGGCGCTAAACATGCCGGTTTCGGCGCACGCGATCTCGCAAGCCTGGAAGAACGAGCAACGGTTGTCGCGCGCCAGCTGCTCAATCTTTTGGATCGAGGTGGAGCCGATGCCGCGGCGCGGCGTGTTGATGACGCGCTTGACGCTCATCTCGTCGGCCGGGTTCACGATCATCTTGAGGTAGGCCATGACATCGCGGATCTCGGCACGGTCGAAGAATCGCGTGCCACCCACGATTTTGTAGGGCACGCCCGCACGCAGGAACATATCTTCGAGAATACGCGACTGGGCGTTGGTGCGATAGAACACGGCGATGTCGTCGTAGCTCGTGCCTTTGGCATGCAGTTTCTCGATCTCGCCGGCAATCCAGCGGCCCTCGTCGCGCTCGTCGCTCGCCTGGAAGGCCTGGATCTTCTCGCCATCGCCCTCGGCCGTAAACAGGCGCTTATCCTTGCGCTGCGAGTTGTGGCGAACCACGGCGTTGGCGGCGCTCAGGATATGGCCCGTGGAGCGGTAGTTCTGCTCCAGCTTGACGGTCTTGCAGTTTTTAAAGTCCTTCTCAAAGTCCAGGATGTTGGTGATGTCGGCGCCGCGCCAGCTATAAATGGACTGATCATCGTCGCCTACGACCATGAGATTTTGGTACTTGGCGGCCAATAGATTGGCGATCTCGTACTGGACGTGGTTGGTGTCCTGATACTCGTCGACGCTAATGTAGCGGAAACGCTCTTGGTACTTGTCGAGCACCTCGGGGCGGGTGCGCAGCAGCTCGAGCGTGCGCACGAGCAGGTCGTCGAAGTCCATCGCGTTGGCGGCGCGCAGGCGGCGTTCCAGCTCCAGGTAGACCTGCGCGGCCTTTTTGTCGTTGGGGCTGTCGGCGGATTTGAGCATGTCCTCGGGGCCGATCATGGCGTTTTTGGCCGAACTGATCTTGCTGCGGATCATATTGATGGGGAACTGCTTTTGCTCGATACCGAGCGCCTGCATAATGTCACGCACCATGCGCTTTGAGTCATCGTCATCGTAGATGGTGAACTGACCGGTGTAGCCCAGCAGGTCGGCGTCCTCGCGCAGCATGCGCACGCACATGGCGTGGAAGGTGCACACCCACATGCCGCGGGTGCCGCTGGGGATGAGCGCTGCCAGACGCTCGCGCATCTCGGCCGCGGCCTTGTTGGTAAACGTGATGGCAAGAATCTGCCAGGGCTTAACGCCCAGGTCGCCGAGCATATGCGCGATGCGGAAGGTCAGGACGCGGGTCTTGCCCGAGCCGGCGCCGGCAAGGACCAGCAGCGGGCCCTCGGTGGTCAGGACCGCCTCGCGCTGAGCGGGGTTCAGGCTATCGATATCGACGAGCGGCTTGGCGGGTTTGGGCGCCGGAGCCGGGGCGTCGTAGATGTCGAGCGGAACGAGCTCGGGTTCCGGCGCGGCGGGGGCGGTGTACGCATCGAGCGGCACGGGTTCCGGCGCGGGCGGCACTGGCGCGGCAGTGTTCTTTTCCCAGGGCAGGGGCTGGGTCATGGGCGACTCCTCATCTGACGGACGGCGCGCCTGCGGGCAGCGCCATAGTTTGAGCCGTACCAGTATACCGAGCCGCGCGGACACCGACGCAAATCACACCACGACTCCGTGCGCCACCGTCAGGCCCGCCCCAGCGGATTTGGCGCAATGGGGTCAGGTTACTTTGCACCAATCTATTGACAATCACGAAACCGCCGACGTCATGACAGCAGCAGCGAGCGGCGGCCAGGGCGAACAAATTGGCATGAAAAAGGGGGCAGCATAGACCTTTTGGTCATGCCACCCCCTTTGAATGACAAGTTGTCGCCCCGGCCGCCGCGCAGCGTCGACTAAGCTAGAGGCCGAGCATCGGCTCCAGAACGAAGAAGTATGCGAGCACTACGATGCCCAGGATGATGCGGTAAACACCGAAGCACTTGAAGTCGTGACGGCGGACGAAGCCCATGAGCCACTTGATGGCGATGAGCGACACCACAAAGGCCACAACGCAACCCACGCCCAGGATAGCGACCTCGTTGGCGCCGAACGTACCGCCCTTGATGAAATACTTGACCAGCTTGAGCGCACTCGCGCCAAACATGACAGGGATGGCCAGGAAGAACGTAAACTTGGACGCCACCGAACGCGTGCAGCCCAAAAGCAGGCCGCCGATGATGGTAGAACCGGAGCGAGACGTTCCAGGCACCAGCGAAAGCACCTGGAAGCAGCCGATACCCAGCGCAGTCTTCCAGCTCAGGTCCTCGAGCGTGGCGATGGAGCCAAAGTCCAGATTCTCGTCATCGTCCTCATCCTCAGCGGTAGCCGCGGCGGGCGCCGCAAAGTGCGCACCGGCGGGACGTCCACCCGACACCACAGCACGCGAACCAAACGAACCGGCAACGGCCATTTCCTCGCGCTTGCTCGCGCGCCAGTTCTCGATCACGATAAACAGCACGCCGTACACAATGAGCGCCAGCGCCACGACGGGAGCATTGTAGAAATGTTCCTCCATCCAGTCGTTAAGCGGCAGACCGATCGCCGCGGCGGGAATGCAGCCGAGCACAATCTTGCCCCACAGCACCCAGGTGTCGCGACGGCCCTCCTTGCCCTTGCTGGGCGAGAACGGATTGAGCTCATGGAAGAACAGCACACAGACGGCCAGAATGGCGCCGAGCTGAATCACGACCAGGAACATATTCCAGAACGTCTCGCTCACGTTCATCTTGACGAACTCGTCCACCAAGATCATGTGACCGGTCGACGAAACAGGCAGCCATTCGGTGATGCCCTCGACCAGGCCCATGAAGGCAGATTTTAGAAGCTCGATAATATCCAAAGGGACCCCCTCGTTAGACACCCGCCGATATTGTTCTGCGGACGGTGCGGGCGATGTCCCATTATCAACCGTTCGGGCGCTTCTGCGCCTACCCTTACCAAAAAACTCGTCCGTTCACAGAATTGCGAGCGGTCAAACCGAAATCCTTGGGTATAACTGCAACAAGATAAAGTGTCCGGCGGCCAACGCGCCCGCGCCCGCCCGACGCACGAGCCCCGCGCCCGTGCGATAGACCAAGGAGGAAACCATGAACGAGGGCTACACCAAGGTATTTGTTTCACTCGACGGTACTGAACAGCAGGATTTTGTGCTCGCACGCGCCATCAAGGTCGCCGCGAACAACGGCGCCAAGCTAATCATCGGCCATGTTATCGATTCCACGGCGCTCGAGAGCGCCGGTTCCTATCCGGTCGATCTGGTCAACGGCCTAGAGGAGGCATTTAAGAACTCCATTGCCAAGCAGCTCGAGGAGGCCAAGGCCAATCCTGACATTCCCGAGGTCGAGGTCATGATTCGCGCCGGCCGCATTCGCGAGACGCTCAAGGACGAGATGCTCGACGTGGTTAAGCCCGACCTGGTGCTCTGCGGCGCACGCGGCCTGTCCTCGATCAAGTATGCGCTGCTGGGTTCGATTTCGACGTTCCTGCTGCGCAATACGGACTGCGACATTTTGGTCGTGAAGTAGGTTCCTTCCCGCCGGCGCAAGGCCTGCGGGGTTATCACGCCGACGTCCTCGCCGCTTCGCGGCTGCGGGATGTCGGCTTTGATAACCCCTCCCGGCCTTGCGCCTTCGTCACCATACTTCAACGAGTTGGCTGATAAAAAATGGCGTGCCGCCCTGGTTGGGGCGGCACGTTTTGTTTGGGCGGGCGTCTGCCGCGTGCGTTACTCGAAGTATTGGAACTTGTTGGTTGAGAAGGCAAACGTTACGACGAAGCCTTCGCCGGGTTCGGATGCTGCGGTGACGTCGATGCCCATCTTGGAGCACAGGCGCGCCACCAGGTAGAGGCCGATGCCCGTTGCGCGCTTGGTGGTGCGGCCGTTGTCGCCGGTAAAACCCTTCTCGAACACGCGCGGCAGGTCGGCCGCGCTCACGCCGCAGCCGTTGTCCGCGACGGTAAGCTCGATGCGCTCGCTCGCCAGGCCCTCGTCCAGCAACGCACCCGAAAACACGATCTTCGCGCCGTCCTCGCGCGCATATTTAATGCTGTTCTGAATGAGCTGGCCCAGAATAAACTCGAGCCACTTTTCGTCGGTAAAGACCTCAAAGTCGAGGTTCTCGCACACCGGCGCCACGTGTGCCGCGATGAGCTCGCGGGCGTTGGCTTTAATCGCGCCCGTCACCAAGGTCTTAAGGTCCCAGCGACGAATCAGGTAGTCGCGCTCCACAACCTCCGAGCGCGCATAGTACAGCGCCTGGTCGATATAGCGCTCCACGCGGGCAAGCTCGCGACCGAGGTCATCTACGCGCGACAGGTCATCTTCGCTGCCGTCCAGGTTTTCCAAAATCAGATGGGCTGCCGCCAGAGGCAGCTTGGCCTCGTGGACCCAGCTCTCGATATAGTCGCGATAGTCATCGGTCTGGCGCCAGCCTTCGGCAACCTCGTCACAAGCGGCTTTGCCCACCCGGCGCAAGACCTCGTACTCGAGCTCGCCCTCGGCATAGGTCGGACATTGCACCATCTCCTGCACCCATGCGGGACTCTCGAGCTCCTCTGCCGCACGCTCCAGCTGGCGCAGAAAACGGCGACGGCGCGCGTACTCGATCACGATGCCGAGCATACCAAAGATATAGGACACGCCGACCGCCACGACCACGATGGAAACGGGTGCGCCGGCGACCGTCAGCACAAAGCAGCTCAGCAGCACGCCGCACGTCCACACGGCGACGGGAAGCAGCGCATCTTTGAAGAATTTGGCAAACGACATAGCCGGCCCCTAGACCGAATAGCCCTGGCCGCGGTGCGTCGTCAAATACCCCTTGATGCCGATTTTTTCGAGCGTGGTGCGCAGGCGGTTGATGTTGACGGTGAGCGTATTGTCGTCCACGAAGGCGTCGGAGTCCCACAGGTCCTGCATGATGGCCGAGCGCGAGACAATCTTGCCCGCACGGCTCAGAAGCAGCGAGAGGATACGCAGCTCGTTTTTGGTGAGCTCGGTACCGGTGCCGGTTTGCATGTTGGTGACCATGGAGCGAGCGAGATCGAGCTCCAGGCCCTTGTGGACAAGTGTGCTGCGCTCGCCCGCCGCCGCGGTACGACGCAGCAGTGCGTTGATGCGCGCCACGAGCACGCGCGCGCTGTAGGGCTTGGGAACAAAGTCATCCGCGCCGAGCGTCATGGCCATGACCTCGTCGATCTCGGTCGTGCGCGAAGTGAGGACGATGATGGGAACCTCGGATTCGCGGCGAACCTCATGGCAGATATGCTGGCCGTCTTTGACAGGGAGCGTGAGGTCGAGCAGCACCAGGTCGGGCGCGGCGGCGAGAATATCGCGCGAGACATGCTCAAACGATTCGCAGACCTCGATTTCAAACCCGGTGCGGGCAAGGATATCGGCAAGCTCACGACGAATGGGCTCGTCGTCCTCAACGATATAGATCAGCGCCATGAATTCCGCTCCCCTCTTGGTTGTCTTGCCACCATTATGGCTGCGAAACTGCAGGTGTGCACCGCGCGCGGTGCCAAGATGACAGAACTGTTCGCGAGCGGGGGCGTTTTGTCCGCCTCGCACTCGCAGCGGTGGCGGGGACCAAAATGATTCTTTAATCCCCGTCCCAGAATAATCATTTAGCGACGGGCACGGAGCTTTTCGTAGCCGTCGGCAAAGAAGGCGACCGTCGCGGCGTCCGTCGCGGCGGCATCGGTATCGTCGGCAGGGACCACGCCGTGCTCGTCGCTCACCAGGAACAGCGCGCCCTTGAGCTGAGCGGGGATGTCTACGCGCGTGACCGGGATGCCCTTGGTCTGGGCCAGCTGCTCGATGAGCGTCGCCGTGCCGCACAGGCACTCGTCCGCTGGCGCCACAAAGGCAAGCTCGCCGTTATCGACGGCGGCGAGCAGCTCGGGCGCCACGCCGGTTTCGTCGGCCTCGGAGCGGGCCTCGGCGGAGCGGGCGCGTAGCGCCTTGGCCGACGTATCGGTTAGCGGCTCGTACTCCCCCACCGTCATGGCGGCGTTGCCGTTGACGTCGATCACCAGCATGAGCACGCCGTCGCGTGCGGTGTAATCGCCCTCGGCAAGCGACCACTCAACGTGCTGCTTGGCCCAGCTGAGCATGTTATGGGTAAGCGGCTCGCCCTGCACCAAGCGCTCGGACAGTGCGCGAATGTGGCGGTTGAGCATGGGCACCTTTTTGTTGGACATGCGCCAACGGCAGACAAGCGCGGGCTTGTCGAGCGTAAACTTCTCGACCGCCTCCTGATTGGCGCAAAAGTCCTCGTACGCACGCTGATCCTCGGCATTGCCAAACAGCTCGGCATCATCAATCTGGGGCATGGTCATACCTTTCGTGTTAGTCATTCCGTCCTCTTATACCAAAAAGACGGCCCTCCAAACGAAGCAGCCGTCTTTTGCGGAGATTATTTTGTCCCAAGGCGGAACTTAGTGGCGGAAGTGGCGAGCGCCCGTAAACACCATAGCAATATTGTGCTCATTGCAGGCCTGGATGCTCTCGTCGTCGCGCTTGGAGCCGCCGGGCTGGATGATGCAGGTCACGCCGTGTGCAGCAAGAACGTCGACGTTGTCGCGGAACGGGAAGAACGCGTCGCTTGCACAGGCAAAGCCGCCCTTCTCCACGCCCTCGCGCTCGCAGAAGTCCTCGGCGCGCTCGCAGGCAAGCAGCGCAGAGTCAACGCGGTTAGGCTGACCCGGGCCCATGCCAATGCCGGCCTTGCCCTTGGAAACCAAGATAGCGTTGGACTTAACGCCCTTGCAGACCTTCCAGGCAAACTCGAGCTCGGCCATCTCGGCGTCGGTGGGCTTGCGGTCGGTGGGGAACGTAAAGGTCGCGGGATCCTCGGTCACGTGGTCGACTTCCTGCACCAGCATGCCGCCGTCGATGGAGCGCAGCTCCACCTGGGCGCCGTGGTCCACGCCGCCGGTGGCCAGCACGCGCAGGTTGGGGCGCTTGGCCATGCGCTCGAGCGCCTCGTCGGTGTAGGTCGGGGCGATGATAACCTCGACGAACTGCTTGTTCTGATCGGCAAAGTGCTCGACCAGCTCATAGGGAACCTCGCGGTTGCAGGCAATGATGCCGCCGAAGGCGCTCTTGGGATCGCAGGCGAAGGCGCGGTCGTAAGCGGACGTAATGTCCTCGGCAACGGCGGAGCCGCAGGGGTTCTGGTGCTTGAGAATCACGCAGGCCGGCTCGTCGAACTCGCGGACCAGGTTCCAAGCGGCATCGGCATCCAGATAGTTGTTGTAGCTGAGCGGCTTGCCCTGGATCTGCTCGGAGCCAACGAGCGGGAACTGCGAGCTCGCGGTGTTCTCGCAGCCCTCGGCAAAGCGGTAGACCGTAGCCTTCTGCTGCGGGTTCTCGCCATAGCGCAGGTCGTCGACCTTCTCCAGCGAGATCTCGAGCTTGGCAGAGGTGTCCGCCACGTCGCTTGCCTGGGCGGCAAGCCAACGGGAGATAGCCGTGTCGTAGGCGGCGGTGGTCTGGTAGACCTTCACCTGCAGGCGACGACGGGTGGAAAGCGTGGTGCAGCCACCGGTCTCGTGCATCTCGGCCAGGACGGCATCATAGTCGGCCGGGTCGGAAATGACGGTAACGCTCGTGGCGTTCTTGGCGGCAGAGCGCAACATGGAGGGACCGCCGATATCGATGTGCTCGATGGCGTCCGCGAAGGTGACCTCGGGGTTGGCGACGGTCTTCTCGAACTCGTACAGGTTGACGACGACCAGGTCGATCAGCTTAATGCCGTGCTGAGCGGCCTCCTGCATGTGCTGCTCGGAATCGCGGCGGGCCAGCAGCGCGCCGTGAACCTTGGGGTGCAGGGTCTTAACGCGGCCGTCCATCATCTCGGGATAGCCCGTGAACTCCTCGATGGGGGTTACGGGAACGCCCGCGTCCTCGATGGCACGAGCCGTGCCGCCCGTAGAGATGATCTCGACGCCAAAGTCATCGACCAGCGTCCGTGCGAAATCGACGACGCCCGTCTTATCGGTAACCGAGATCAACGCGCGTGCGATCTTCACATCAGATCCCATGCAGTCCTCCTGTCTGGTACGCCGCCGTGCTCTGTGAGTCGGTGATACGTCGATCTGCAGCGCTCGCGCAGCGGCATTGAAAATACTGATTTAATGTAGCGCATCGAGCGCATCGATGCACCCCGCAACGGGCGCATGTGCAGAAAAAGTTTGCGAGCAGAGGGGATGGACACGGCACTGGGCACGGTGAGTTCATGGAACACAGGGGCACCATAATTTGATGCCAATGGCGTGGTAGAACTGTGCTCGATATGCATCCGCAAAAGAAAGAGGCACCATGGTCTCGCGGGTTCTCTACCGACCGTTTGATACCGAAGACTTCGACGCCATCGCGCTGATTCTGCAGCAGCTTTGGCATAATAATTCGGATAACGATGAGTACAACCGCCTCGAGGCCGCGTGCGACCTCGCCTATTGCCTTTCGTCATCGACGTTTTCGCAGGTTGCGGTGATTGACGGCGAGGCGCGCGGCATTGCACTTGCACGCGCAGGACAGAACTCCGGCGTCACTATCAACGAGCATTGGATGGATACCGAACGCGCGCTGCTATCGCAGATGCGTGAGCTAGAGCCCGATGCCTGCGCCGAGTATCTCTCGTTTGTGCGCGCAACCATCCGAACCAACAACCGCCTGCTCGAGAGCAGCCCGTTGCCGCACGACAACGAGGTCACGCTGCTTGCCGTGGATCGCGATGTCCATGGCCTGGGCGTTGGCACGGTTCTGCTCGATGCCGCGGTCTCGCACCTATCCTCGCTTGGAGCGACGAGGGCGCACCTGTACACCGACTCCAACTGCTCGTGGAAGTTCTACGAGCTGCACGGCTTTAAGCGCACGGCCACGCACCGCGCCAACCGCGAAGAGCGCCGCCACGACATGCCGCGCGAAAGCTTCCTCTACGAACTCGACCTAACAGCCTAGCCTCGGCAGCCACACCTGGTCATTTAAGTCTGTCCCCAATGAGTGGCCTAGGGGGTTTGTAGATAGCCGTGGTCAAAAAACATCAAATATGAGTACTGTTACCTTTTTAGTAGCAGCGATTTGGGGCATTTTTGATGCTTGCAGGCATGACGACCAGCTGCGCGAGCTGACGTAGCTCCCCAAATGTTCAATAAAATGGGCTCCTAACGAGAAGTATTCTCATTAGGAGCCCGTTATTATGTGCAAACATATGTGACCAACGCAGCAACAGTACTCATATTTGGCATTTTTTGTCCACTGCCCCTTGCGCGAAGGTCCGCAGCGGAAAGTTTGACCCGTTTCGATGCAAAAAAATGGGATGAATCTTCCCTGGCAACCGCCCAGAAAGATCCACCCCAAAGCAAGCGCTCGCTAGAACGTTCCGCCGCCGCCTCCGCCGACGCCGCCACCGCCGCCACCGGAAAAGCCGCCGCCGCTGCCGCCGCTCGAGCTATCGGAACTCGAAGCCAGCTCGCGGATGGTCTCGTGATACACATCGTTGAACGAATCGAGCGGAGACTCGTTGCCGTAGTGATGGTAATACCACCAGTAGCAGGGGTAGTTGTCGTAGAAATCGTCGCTGTTGCGCAGGTCCGCAGGCACGGCCTCGGCCAGCTGTCGCAGCACTTCTTTCGAAACGCCCAGGGCAACGCCCATCACCAGCAGCTTGTTCCACAGAATCAGATCGCTGGGGATGGCCTCCTTCAGGCGCGTAAAGTCCTCGAGCCAATGCTTAAGCGCCTTGCAGCGAGCCGCCACCTCGGCGCCCTCCGGCGTGTAACGGCGGAAGGTGCAGCTCAGGACAAAGCCCACGATCGTGACGGGGATCGAGATCATAGCGGCACCGACGTTGGCATCCGCAAAGTCGGTATAGAACAGAGAGCCCAGAATGCCAAAGACAATGATGATGCCGAGAACCAGGCCGGCCACCATCGCGATAGTGCCATCCGAAGCAATAAGCTCGCGCGCCTCCAGCTTGCCCTTAACTGTGCTCTGATAGTCCTCGAGCTTGTCGCCAACAGATGTGGTGCGCTCGCTAGCGTACTCCTCCAGCTCGCTAAACGTGCGCGAACGGACTCCGTCCTTATCGGGCTTAACGCCGGCGAAGAAGACCTTGAGCACATCGCGATCGATGCCGTCCTTCTTGGCAGCCTTCCAGGCCTCGTCGGTCACTGTGATGCGATACGTCTGCTCCTCTTTTTCGCGACGGAGCAGACCCTTCTTCTTGGTCTCGGTCGCTTCTTCCAGCTTGATCACGCGGTCGTCGGTCAGCTTCATCAGTGTGGCGATATATGCCTGATCGGGCACGTCATTCCAGCTCATAAGAGCTGCAAGCACCGCGGGATGGTCGGCAGAGGGCACATCGCGGAAGTACTCGTCCTGGAAGAGCGGCTTGGGCTTGGGCCTGTGCAGCTTGAGCATCACGATCGCGCCGGTATAGGCAACCGCCACAACAACACACACCACGGCAATCGCGCCGGCAACCGCACGCGCGTGCTCACGGCGGGCGTTAGCTTCGTCGGCCCATTCCTTCTCTTCGCTCAGGATCGTTGACATGCGCTCTTCACCCGAGGCGGCAAGCTGCGGCACCCAGTCGCTGGGGAAGGCGATGCGTGCCTCGGCGAATTCGCCCTGATGCACACAGGGAATGGTATAGGTGACCATGGGCTCGTCCTCATCGAGCGACACGTCGCCCGTCAGCGGACCGTGGCCCCATGCGCGGAAGTTATCGCCTTTGACGGCCGCCGTCCCGGCAGCGGCATTTGCGAAGCGCACTTCCATCTCGACATCGTCGGAATCCGCAGACCAGCCGTCGCCCACGAACTTCCAGTAGAGCTCGGCGGTATCGGCCCAGTTCATAACCGCACCGGTCATGGTGTAGCTCACGTAATAGATCGCGCTGTCGCCGCTCTCGTGGGGGCTGAACACCTTAATCCTTACGCCGTCACCGGCCTGCTCGACCGTGTAGACACCAGAATCGCCCTTGTTCGCGCTATCGACTTTGTTAAACGCGGTGTCCTCTTCCTCGACACTCAGCACGTCAACGCCCGCCGTGCCGCCCTGCTGGTTGGTGCCCGTATTGATCTCCCAAAACACGCCGTTGATGTCGTCGTCGAAATCAAACTGGCGTCCCTCGACAACGGTCAGCGATCCATCGGCCTCGACCGTGGCACTGATGTAGGTTTGGGTCATGGAATACCCGTCGGCACGTGCAACGGCGGGTAGCAGCAGCAGCGCGCACGCGACGAGCGCGCAAATGGAAGCAAATCGCGCAAACAGGCAGCGCTGCCGACAGGTCTTGGCAACGGGGGCGTTCATAGGCACATCCTTTGTCTGTGATACCAGTAGCGTCATTGTCCCACGTTTGCGGGTTCATGTGACGAACATCTAGGTCAGCGGAGTATCAAACGGGACGAAAGTCACGCCCGCGGCCGGCACCTGGGGACGTTCCTTATTTGCCGGCAATCTGGGACACTCCTTGGCATAGCCCACTCCGGCAATAGATACCACTTCATAGCTCCGTCACAGGTGTAGCGGCTTTGTGTGGGCGCAGTGTGAGCCGATTAAGCCGCCAGCCGAGGGGCATAAAGCAGTTGAGCGAAAACGGTTTGCCCCTTTGCCGTTCGCTTGAGGATCATGTCCCCCTTTTCCGCGGAAACCCCGGCAGTTGCGAAGAGCTGCCGGGGTTTCTGTCGTTTGAGGGGTTGAAGGGGCTGAGCTTGGGGCGGTAATCGAGGTGTTGAGTCGGTGCCCGCCGCGCACAACACGCAGCCTCGGCAACTCGCGAGCATCGACGACGCCCCCCACCTCACCCCGCGCTATACTCGTCCGCATGGATATCAACGCATGCAACATAGCAACACACGCCGTGGGCGCACCAGCAGCGGCCGCTCCCGTGCCCGTCGTGGGCCGCTTTGCCCCGTCGCCCTCGGGCCGCATGCACCTGGGCAACGTGTTCAGCTGCCTGTGCGCGTGGCTTTCAGCCCGCAGCCAAGGCGGCAGCATCGTGCTGCGCATCGAGGATCTGGACGATCGCTGCAAGCGCCCGGAACTTGCCGCTCAACTGATTGACGACCTGGCCTGGCTAGGGCTTGAGTGGGACGAAGGCCCCTACTACCAGCACGATCGCCTCGACCTGTACGAGAGCGCCTTGCACCAGCTACAAGACGTCGGCCTCACCTATCCCTGCTTTTGCACGCGCGCCGAGCTCCACGCCGCGAGCGCGCCGCATGCCAGCGACGGCACACCCATCTACCGTGGCGCCTGCCGAAGCCTTTCGGCCGAAGAAATCGCCCGCCGCAGTGCCCTGCGCGCTCCGGCCACGCGCCTGCGCGTGCCCGCCGTCGACGACCTCGCAGACGATGTGGTCGAATTCGTTGACCGCACGTACGGAGCCCAATGCGAGGCACTCGCCACCGAGTGCGGCGACTTTTTGGTGCGTCGCAGCGACGGCGTGTTTGCTTATCAGCTGGCCGTGGTGGTCGACGACGCCGCCATGGGCGTCACCGAGATCGTACGCGGATGTGACCTGCTTGGTTCCACGCCGCGCCAGATCTATCTGCAACATCTGCTGGGACTGCCCACACCGCGCTACGCGCACATTCCGCTGCTCATGTCGCCGGACGGCCGCCGCCTTTCCAAGCGCGATCGCGATCTGGACCTGAGCGAACTACGCGCACGATTTGGCACGCCCGAGGCACTGTTGGGATGGCTCGCCGGGCAAACAGGCATCGCGCCGGACACCACGCCGCGCTCTGCCGAACAGCTGGTCGAGCACTTTAGATGGGACGTCATCCGTGCGCACCGCGAGAACATCACTGTAACGGTCGAGTAGCCAGCCACCCCGCCTCTACGCAACATCCCAGGGCTGGAGTTCGTCACCCAAGCGAACGATGCAGTCGTAGAGCACGGTATGGCGCTCGGCCGGGTTGGCATCCCGATGAAAATGCCCGTAATACCAGCGTTTGTAGTCCATGCGATCTTCCAGCTCATCGAAAAATGCCGTAAGTCGATCAACCGTGGGGCAATTCCAGCTGGATGCCGGATAAAGCGTGGGCGAAAGCATGCGCGTAGAGCAGGTGTGGGTGATCACGTAGTCGACCTTCCAGCCCATGCTCTCGAGCTTTGCCCGCGCCTCCTCAAAGTTGCGCTCGTCCGGCAGCTCCTGCGGCCACCAGCTGGAATACGGAATGCGGTATTCCTTATCCACGCTCGTGGCGCCGCCCATGGTAAAGATCGTTGAGCCGTCGAGCTCAAAAACCTCGCCGCGCGTCAGGCGTCGGATGGGCGAGGTGTCCGACAGGCGCTGCATCAGGCCGCCGTGCCACAGTTCCATGGGACGCTCCGCCCAGTGATCGAAACGTTCGTGGTTGCCGTCGACGAACAGCAACGTATAGGGGCGCGACTCCAGCCAAGCGATATCGGCGCATTCCTCGGCAGAGAAATCCCACGGAAAGCCAAAGTCGCCGGCGACGATGAGATAGTCGTCGCTCGTCAGGCTATCCCCAAGCTCCCAGTCGCGCAGCTTTTGCATGTCGAGCCCACCGTGAATGTCGCCCGTCACATAGACCGTCATCGGATCACCACTTCCCTGCAAGTCGCTAGCCCGCATTCTGCACGATTACTAAGCTAACCGTTCCAGCCCTTCCATCCCTTAGGGCTTACCCCTCGTTCTTCCATCCAAACGGGTCAAGCACCCAAAAAACCAGATCGAGCACGCCGCCGGTCATCATGGCGCCGGCAAGGGCCATGCAAACGTGCAGGGAACTGGCACTTCGGAGCACGTCGAATGGCCCCAGAACAGCCAGCAGCGCGACCGCTGCGCCGGCTACGCACAGCGCGAGGCACGGCCCCGCGTCCTTGACGCACTTCTTTGCGAGATGCTTGGTGTTGTCACTCATCAATATCGAACTCCTTAGAGGGTCGTTGTTTGGGTACATGCCGCCGCGGCAGAGCAGGACGGCAGGGTAAGTGTCACATGTCGTGCGGACACAGCTGAAAGCCCTCGCGCAAAAAACAGCGCGCCGCAGGATTCGTATCACCTGCGGCGCGCCGAAAATGATCCGCTTTCCTCCATCCCCAACGGATCAACTGAGTTGGTGCCGCCCGACGGAAAGGAAGAAGCCGGCGGCGTCACGAGCTGTGGCAATGTCGCTAGGCATAGGAAACAGACGCGCTCCAAACGCCCTAAGCCCCAAGCCTACCCATTAAGAAATCGACTGCAGAAACGATTTTGATACCGTCGATGTCGGTCGGATGGCTCCCCTGACGAACGACAATGATCTTCTCGTAACCGCCGGTAATCTTCTCGAGCGATCTGAGCTCAAATGGACGCAGCTCGCGCTTACGCGTCGCCTCCTCGTCAATCGACTCTGTAACCTGAATAAACTTACGATCCGAGCCGTCGCCGATTGCAACGAAGTCGATTTCGGCATCTCGAAGATGACCCGTGAAGACTTGATATCCGTCATAGACAAGGCGATTGTAAACGGCATTTTCGAGAACACGCCCACTGTCGCTGCCGCGATACCCATCCAAGAAAGCTCGAAGCCCCAGATCCTCAATGTAGAATTTGCCACCGGTCTTCAAAATGTCCCGACCCTTAATATCAAATCGGCGCGCATGCGAAAAGATATAGGTCTCCTCAAGGGCGGACACACAAGTGTCCACGACGCCATGCGAGGATTTCAGCCCGTTCTCCGCCAGGGTGCCAACAATCTTGTTAATTGATGTCGGGTTTGAAATGTTATCGGCCAAGTAGGAAGTGACGCGGTCGAGCACACTCCTGCTCGTCACCGACCGTCTACCCCGACGCGCCTCGCGAGCCAAAATGTCGCGCCCGACGATTGTTTGGTACGTGCTCCAGATATAGTCCTTCATTTCCTGCTCCGGCAGTTTTGAAGCAGCGAGAAACGGCAGGCCTCCAAACACAAGATAACGGTCGAGAAGATCGTCGAGCGCAACAATGTCCTCCCGACCAAAAACAGCGAGCCTATTCGTGACGTCAGTCGGACCAAGAAAGTCGACATATTCCGAAAAAGTGAGCGGATGCATCCGAATCTCGACATACCTGCCCGAGATTAAGGTCGCAATCTCAGACGACAGGAGAAAAGCATTCGAACCCGTAACATATATATCGCAGTCCCGGTCGACACGAAGTGCGTTAATCGCCTTCTCCCATCCGGCAACCTCCTGGAGCTCGTCGAAGAAGAGATAGCACCTCTTACCAGCAGGCATTAGGCCGTCGACGTGGCGGTAAAGCTCTCGCCAATCACGCACGCCCTCCAGCTCAAACGACTCCATCTTAAAGGTCAAAAGACATTCGGATGGAACGCCGTTATCCTCAAGATGTTTGCGCATCATGTCCAGAAGCGTCGATTTGCCACAACGGCGCATACCCGTTACGACCTTGATGACATCCGCATCACGAAAGGCAATCAATTTCTCGAGATATCGATTTCTAGGGACCATCCGTTTATCCATCGCCCGCCCCAATCTGCAAGTTTTTCTCACAGTATGACAAGAACTTGCGAGTTTTGCAAGTTTTTCTCACGTAGCGACAAGAACCTGCATATCCGTCCGTGGCCATTTGCAGTCGGATTCCGGCGAGGCTATGACAAGCAACTTGCCACATGGCCGACACGGAGCCATGGCATGCGCGGAATCTTGGGGGCAGGACTTCTCCCAGCAGCCTATAAGACGAAAACACATACACATAGATAGAGAGAGGCCCAGCAAGACACGGCACCAAGGCCGCAGCCACAAACTTGAGTAGCCGATAGTCTAAAAATCACATACGCCCAAAACACGAACGGTCGATCTGTTATCCTGGCGCCAACATAGTCTTTCGAAAGGTTTGGCCGGGATGACTACGCAGCAGCAGATTGATATTGAATTCGACTCGCTTGCACGCGGGAACGATTCACCCAAGCTCATCGCCAACTCAAAGGCGACAGGCGGAACACTACTATCCGTTATCAAGGAGCAGCTCTCAACCTGCGGCTCTTTTGACTTTTGCGTAGCGTTTGTTGCAGACGGCGGCCTTCAAATCCTGGTCGAGACGTTCCAAGAGCTCAAGCAGCGTGGCATTAAGGGCAGGCTGCTCACGTCCACCTATCTCAACTTCAACTCACCCGATGCCTTTCGCAAGCTCCTGGAATACGACAACATGGAAGTTCGCGTATTCCAGGGTAATCTGCATGCCAAGGGATACATTTTTGATAAGGGCGAAACCAGCACGGTCATCGTCGGCAGCTCGAACATGACGCAGACCGCCCTCACCTGTAATAAAGAATGGAACGTGCTGTACCAGACTGTCGAGAACAGCCGCCTACTCGGCGAGCTGAGGGGCGAGTTCAATTCGTTGTGGAACGACACCTCAACCGTTTTGCTTTCCCAAGACTGGATTGAGAACTATGCCGCATATCGATCGGCACATCCCTCAAAGCCCAAATCGAAACCGACGTTCCAGGCAACTGTTAGCCCAACCACGAACGACCTCGAAGAAATCAAGCCCAATAAAATGCAGCAGCGCGCCCTTGAGGCGCTCGGCGTAATCCACCGCAAGGGCGAGACCCGTGCATTGCTGGTCTCGGCAACCGGCACTGGCAAGACCTTCCTTTCGGCGTTCGACGTGCTCGCAACTAAACCCCGGCGCATCCTCTTTCTTGCGCACCGCCGACGCATTATAGACGCCTCCCGTGTAAGCTATGAACGGCTCTTAGGTAGTACCTATACGTTCGACACCTATCAAACTGGCAAGAATATAAGCAATGCCACCTGCGTGTTTGCCATGTGTTCTTCGGTCGCCAAACATCTGAGCGATTTCCGCCCCGATGAGTTCGACTACATCGTCATCGACGAGGCCCACCGCACGGGATCTCAGAGCTACCAATCCATCATGTCGCACTTTACGCCTCGGTTTTATCTTGGCATGACCGCTACGCCTAATCGCACCGACGGCTACGACGTCTTTGCCCTTTTCAATCACGTCATCGCGTTCCAGATCACGCTGCAGGACGCTTTGGCCGAAGAGATGCTAGCCCCCTTCCATTATTTTGGCATTCACGATCTGGAGATTGACGATGAGACGGTCGAAGATACCGCTCTGTTCGGGCGTTTGACGTCCGATGAACGCGTGCGTCACATCACCGAGAAGATCGAAGAATATAGCGTCGCCAAAAGCAACCGCAGGGGCTTAATTTTCTGCAATCGAAACGCCGAGGCCGAAGAACTGTCGCGCAAATTCAACGTTCTCGGATATCGAACGGCTGCGATTAGCGGTCAAGATTCCGATGAAGTCCGCGATGCCGCGATCAGCCAACTTGAAGCCGGCGAGCTCGAGTACATTTTCTCGGTCGATATCATGAACGAGGGCGTCGACATCCCCTCGCTCAATCAGATCATCATGCTTCGACGCACCGACTCCGCAATCATCTTTGTTCAGCAGCTCGGACGAGGTTTGCGCCTGAATGATGGCAAGGAATACGCACTGGTACTAGATTTTATTGGCAATTACCAGAGCAACTTCTTGGTGCCCATCGCGCTTTCGGGTGACAAGACGTACAACAAAGACCGTCTGCGTCGTCTCGTCCAAGAGAGCGATTCGGCGATCCCCGGATGCTCAACGGTAAGCTTCGATCGTATTTCCGAAGCTCGCATCTATAAGGCCATCGACGGCGGCGACTTTACCTCCGTCAGATTTTTGAAGAACGAATATCTCGACTTGCGCCAGAAACTCGGCAAGATTCCATCGCTGCTCGAATTTGATCGTAATGGCTCCATCGATCCGCTGCTTATCTTCAAGAACAGCGGCCTGGGGTCCTACCACGCATTTCTTTCCAAATACGAGCCGGGCTACACAGTCCATTTTTCCTCTGATCAAACCAAGATTCTCAAATTTATTTCGCAAAAGCTCGCCGCGGGCAAGCGATTCGAAGACCTCTATTTGCTTCAAACGCTCGTCGAAGCCGGACACGAGGGCTATCGACATATGCGCGAGGCCGCGCTTAGGAACTACCGCGCACAACTTAAGGACAGCGCCGTTAGGTCGGCAATCGCCGTCCTTAAGGGCGACTTTGCCACTCCTAAGGATTTCGTTTCCCTGCTTATTGACGACGGAACCGGACCTCGTCTGACCGAAGTGTTTGCGAGCGCCCTGCGCAACGCAGAGTTCAAGCGTCAGATTCTCGAGGTGCTGGATTTTGGCATTGCGCGCAACCGACTCGACTATGCCGAGACGTACGAGAACACAAATTTCGTTCTCAATGCCAAGTACACATACGAAGAGGTTTGCCGCTTGATGAACTGGGAAAAGAACATCAACGGCCAAAATCTTGGCGGCTACTTCTACGACGAAAAGACCAACACATTCCCCGTGTTTATTAACTATGACAAGGCACCCGACATTAGTGAGTCAATTCAGTATGAAGACCGCTTTGTTTCGCCGAGCAAGCTAGTTGCAATCTCTAAGAACAACCGCACGCTCAACTCCCCCGAGATTCTGCGACTGCAGGCATGGCCAGAAAACGGCTTGAAGACGTATTTGTTTATGCGAAAGAACAAGGACGATAAGGGTGGTAAGGAGTTCTATTTCTTAGGCGAAATGCATCCGACCGGCGAGTTCGAGGCTATTAAAACTAAGAGCAACGACAACGCCGTCGAAATCGAATATGAGCTCAACGCACCCGTGAGGCAGGACATTTACGAGTTTATGCTCAGCGATCTTAGTGAAGCCGAGTAACAAAAAAGGAGCGAGGCGCCATGCGGCGCCCGCTCCTTTCTTACTTAAGCCCGAGTTTCTTTTCGAGTTCCCTAACGACTTTAACGTCCGCCGGAAGCCAATCGACATCCCACAGGTTATTGGTATCGAGCCACTTCATGTCCTCGTGAGCGTGCTCTTTGAACTCCCCCGAAAGGATGGCAGCTAGGTAGCACTTCATCGACAGATGGAACGTCTCGTAATCGTGTTCGACCGTGCAAAGATAGTCAAGGTTACCGATCGTGACCTCGAGCTCTTCTTGAATCTCGCGCACGATTGCCTGCTCGCCGGTCTCGCCCGGCTCGAGCTTGCCGCCCGGAAACTCCCAGCCGTCTTTAAACTCGCCATAGCCGCGCTGGCAACTCAGGATTTTTCCATCCTTCTGAATAATCGCTGCTGCAACATTGATTGATTTCATAACTAGTCATCACCTCTCCAGTTGAGCCCAACCAGTATAGGTGATCGACCGCCCGCCATGTCCCAGTCGCCTGAAAACCGCCCACTCGACCAACCCTTGACGCCGTTTTGCACAGGCACCCCATCCCCCGCTATCGAGGTCTAATACTTTTCCCACCGCCGCGCAAAAACTCATCCAACATTAATTTTGGCTCAAGAATCGCTTAATCTATAACCTGCACTATAGAGTTCGACCAAGGGCGGGGCGGCGCCGCGCAACGCAGGCCGCCGAACGCTACGCTCACGCCCGGGCAGATCGCCCGGCGTCGCGCCCATCGAACGAAAGGACAGGTCATGGACGACCTCGAAAAGGTTGAAACCATCCGCACCAAGTGCAACGTGAGCTACACCGATGCCAAAGCCGCGCTCGACGCCGCCGACGGCAACGTTCTGGATGCCATCATTTGGCTCGAGTCGCAGGGCAAGACACAGACCACGTCAGCGCACGCCGCCACCGAGTCCGCGCCGGTCGACGAGCCCTCGGCCGAGATGGTTGCCGCGCAGGCCGCCTACGAAAAGTCGAGTGAAAAGACCGACTTCTCCAAGAAGATGGACGGCGTGTGGGAGTACCTCAAAAAGCTCTTCCGCCTGAGCCTGGACACCAAGTTTATCGCCACGCGCCGCGATGCGATCATCCTCAACATCCCCATCCTGATCCCCATCATCGCCCTGTTTGCCTGGGGCGCTACGATTTGGCTGATGCTGATTGGCCTGTTCTTTGGCATGCGCTACCGCATCGATAGCGACGGCGACGTGCCCGGCAGCATCAACAACCTTATGAATCACGCCGCCGATGCCGCGGACGACATCAAGCAAAATCTGAACGACGACAAGTAATCGCAGACGGGGGCACGCATGGCACGGATCCTGATCGTAGAGGACGAGGAGAAAATCGCCCGCTTTGTGACGCTCGAGCTGGAGCACGAAGGCTACCAGGTGGAACACGCCGCCGATGGCCGCACCGCCGTGGACCTGGCACTGGAACGCGACTACGATTTGATTCTGCTCGATGTGCTGTTGCCGCAGCTCAACGGCATGGAGGTCTTGCGGCGTGTCCGCAAGCACAAGGATGTGCCGGTGATTATGGTCACCGCGCGAGATGCCGTGATGGACAAGGTGGCTGGGCTCGATGCCGGCGCCGACGATTACTTGACCAAGCCGTTTGCGATTGAGGAGCTGTTCGCACGGATCCGCGTGGCGCTGAAGCGCTCGGAGGCCGTGCGGGCGGCTTCGGGCGTTGGCGGCGCCGGCGCCGGGGCTGGCGTAGCGAGCGGCACGGCCGCCGGTATCGCCACAATGTCCCCGGCAACCGACACGGCCCAGACCGCTGCCACGCCCTCCCCCGCCGCGCTCAACGTGGGTTCGGTCGCGCTCGACCCCGGCCGCCGCGAAGTCACAGTCGGCGGATCACCCATCGCGCTCACGGCTCGCGAGTTCGACGTCCTCGCCCTGCTTATGGCGCATGCCGAAACCGTGCTCACACGCGAGCGCATCGCGCACGAGGCGCTGGGCTACGAATACGTGGGCGACACCAACAACGTCGACGTGCACATCGCGCACCTGCGCGCCAAGATCGAGGACGCCGGCGGCGCCCGCATCATCCAGACCGTGCGTGGGGTGGGCTATGTCTGCCGCGCGTAACGCCGAGGCCAAGCGCGTCACATCCATCGCCCGCGCCATCAACTGGAGCTATATGTGGCGCCGCTTGATGAGCTACGTCTGGCTCGATCTGCTGCTGATGGTGATTGCGGCGGCGATCCTCGTCTATGGATACAACCAGATGCTGCCCGACGGCGCGTTTACCGCAGGATGGATCCCCGGCGTCGCCGTTCACGGCATGTCGCTGGCGCCTGCGCGCGGCTGGGACCTGGCAACGCTCACCTATACCGTCGAGCTTGCGCGTACCACCAAGACTTTCCCCCTCGCGCAGGACCTCGTCGCGCTATGGCCTCTCTACCTTGTCGTTGTGGGTTGGCAGGTCATCAGCGTGCTCGACATGCTCGGCGGCGCCCGTCGCGTGCGCCGCACCATGGCACCGCTCAACGACCTGGCCTTGCGCGTGGACGAGCTCGGCCGTATGCAGCTCTCCGGCGGCAAGATGGAAACACTGGAGCAGGCCATCGAGCGCGCAAGCGTCGACTCGCCGAGCGTCACTACCGGCGACGCCGACCTGGCAAGCATCGAGGTTGCACTCAACCGCCTACTGCGCCAGATGCAAGAGGCCAAACTGCAGCAAATGCGCTTTGTCAACGATGCGAGCCACGAGCTGCGCACGCCCATCGCGGTGATTCAGGGCTACGTAAACATGCTCGATCGCTGGGGCAAAGACGACCCGGACGTGCTGGCAGAATCTATCGCGTCCCTCAAGGCCGAAAGCGAGCACATGCAAGAGCTCGTGGAGCAGCTGCTGTTTTTGGCACGCGGCGATGCCGGGCGCACGGTCCTGCGGCGCGCAAATACCAACCTTGCCGCACTGGTCGACGAGGTATGCGAGGAATCGCAGATGATCGATACCGAGCACACGTATCGGCTGGCCTTTGACGCTGCGCTTGTCAGCGACCCGCGCTGCGACGCGCCCGTCGACGTGGCGCTCGTGAAGCAGGCTCTGCGCGTGATCGTGCAAAACGCCGCCAAGTACTCGGATGCGGGAACGACCGTCACATTTGGCGTAGCGCCGGATGCGGGCGCGGGCACGATCGACATAAGCGTTGAGGACGAGGGCATCGGCATGAACCAGGAATCCGCAGCTCACGCGTTTGAACGGTTCTACCGCGCCGACAATGCACGCGATGCCGGCGCACAGGGCTCGGGTCTGGGGCTTGCCATTGCCAAGTGGATCGTCGATAGCCATGGCGGCGTCATTGGCGTGACCTCAGTCGAGGGCGTCGGCAGCCGCTTTACGATTCGCCTGCCGCGCTAGGAAGCCCCTCGGCATAAATAAAGGGATAGGGCCACACGGCCCTATCCCTTTTTGCTAGCTATGGCAGCTTGTGCGCTACTCGCGGCACAGATGCACGGCGAAACCGGCGAACTCGCGCTTAAAGTACACGAGCTTGGTGCTACCGTCGGGCAGCAGCGCGCGCGACTCTTCGTTGACCTCGAGCCCGCGCTCGGCAAACCACTTCTCGGCCGCATCAATGTCGTTGACGGCAAAGCCGATGTGGCCCTTGGTGCCACGACCATTCTGCTTCATGACCTCGACCAGCGAATCGTTAAAGTACGAAACCGGGGTCTCGATAACGGGCAGACCCATCATCGTCGAGAACAGCTCCGCGATCTCCAGGGCGTCTGCCGGGTCGGTGGCGTTAATGCCCACATGGGCAACGCGCATGCCAAAGAGCTCGACCGGATTGGCGTTCTGCTCACTCATGCAGTCAGCGCCTACTGAGCCATGACGTCAAGAACGGCCTTCTCGGCAGCGACGCGGTTCATGCCGGTCATGAAGGGCACGCCGCTCACGTACGGGCAGGTAAGGCCCTCGGGGGCAACGGTGGTGGCGATCAGCAGATCGGCGCCCTCGTCGCAAACGTCCTTGGCCTCGGAGATGGCGCACTGCACGATCTCGTACTTGTCGGCGTAACCGTTGGCGTCGAGCATGGTGGCGACCTTCTGGGCAACGAGCGTGGAAGTAGCAGCGCCAGCACCGCAAGCCAAAACAATCTTCTTCATAGGTAATGTCTCCCTTCATGGTTTACTTTAGGTAAGTGTACCGCAGCGAGCGATGGCGCTCGGCCTCGATGCGCTTTTATGCCAGTTTGCTTGCACGCCGCGTATAATACATCTAGCACGTGTTGTCATACCGCTCGCTTTACGAGCGACTAAGGACTCTAAAATGCCCGATTCCCGCACCCTCTGGACCGCCGTCGTCATTATTTGTATCGCCATATCGGTGTTCTTTAGCGTAAAAAAACGCACCACGTTTAAGCGCCTGCAACAGCTTATGGCTGCCAAGCAGTGGGACGAGTTCGATCGTTTGCTCGATGGCAAACTCACCAGCATGCTGTACCCGCGCTATAACCGCGACTACCTGCGCCTGAACTCCTATCTGCTGCGCGAGGACCACAAGCGCGCCGACGAGATGTTCGATTTGCTGCTGGGACTCAATCTGCCCAAGATGCAGCGCGTCGACCTGGTGATTAAGGCCTTTAACTACTACGTTGGCCAGGAGGACCGCAAAAAGTCCAAGGAGCTGCTGCACGAGATCAAAGGCTTTGAGGGCGGCCAGGCCGAGGCAGTCGCACACGAATGCCAACTGATGTACGACACGATGATCCTCAAGCGCCACAACGACATTCCCGAGCTGGAGCGCATGCTCAAGGAGGCCGGTGACGACAAGGTCAAGAGCTGCCGCTTGGAGTATCTGTTGGCTCTGCAGTACAAGAACAAGGGCGACGAAGCCAAGTTCCAGGAGTTCCTGGAGAAGTCGGGCCAACACTCGATGGCCGTCAACGCGTAACGGACGGCTTGTGCTAGACTTCTAGTCTCACGGGGGCGTGGCGGAATTGGCATACGCAGGAGACTTAAAATCTCTCGCCGCAAGGATTGTGGGTTCGAGTCCCACCGCCCCTACCATTTGGCTTTTACGAGCTCGTGTCCCCCGGGGATGCGGGCTCGTTTCTTTTACACGCCGGCGGAGCTCTAAGTTGCGGTGGAATAGATCCTGTTTATACCGTTTACCAGCTTATTTAGGAACTATTTCACCGCAACTTATTTAGAGGGTGCTGAGCTCTGGGGTCCAGGAGATGGTGGGGGTCGCACCGTCGAGAGCCTCGTTGATGGTGGCGGCCATGCCGGCGAGTAAGCTGTTCTCGCTTACAGTGAGCGTCTTGTAGCCGCCGGCTCGCATAAGCTCGCGGATTACCACGGCACCAGCCAAGATCACGCCCGCGCGTTTGGGCTGTACACCCGGTAGAGCGGCGATGCCGTCCGCATCCAACGCAGACATGCGCTCGATAGCGGCCGAAACCTGATCCAGCGAAAGCTCGCGCAGGTGCACAAAGCTCGAATCGTACGGTTCCAGCTCATGAACGAGCGCCACGAGTGTGGTGACGGTGCCACCCACTGCGACCAAGCGTTCGGCGCGCTCAAAATTGCTCGGCAGGCCCTCAAAATAGGCAGCGAACTGCTCGCCCGCCCACGCGGCAGCGGCAGTAAGCTCGCCGCGTGCGGGCGGCAGTGCCGAGAAAAATCGCTCCGTCACACGGCGACAACCGATGTCCAGCGAACGCGTGCCCTCCAGCGCAAAGACTCCACGCTCCGGCGCATAGACGCCCGTTGCGAGCTCCGTGGATCCGCCGCCCGAATCGGCAACAATGATGCGCTCGCCGGCAAAGTCGTGCGCCACGCCAAAAAACGTCAGGCGCGCCTCGACCTCGCCCGGAATCACCTGCGGTTCGAGCCCCAGCTCACGCAGACCGTCCAGCAGCAGTGCGGCATTGGATGCATCGCGCGCGGCGCTCGTGCATGTGGTGCAAATGCACGCGGCCCCAAAGGCACGCGCCTCGTCCACAAACATGCGGCATGCAGCGAGCACGCGCTCGACCGCCGCCTCGCAAAAGCGACCCGTCGCGTCCACGCCTTCACCCAAGTCGGTAATCTCGGTATGCTTGGACGATTCCACAATCGCCCCGCCCTCGACCTGGGCCAACACCAGTCGCGACGACACCGTTCCCAGGTCGATCGCGGCCACCTTATAGCGTTTGCAATTTGTCATTGCGGGCTCCCCTCCGGGCGCTATTTGCCGTTGGACACGACCGTCTGGCCCTCGACGCCGTTAAACCCAAACAGCATGTCGAGCGCTTGGATGTACCACGGCGCGTCCTTGCCGACTTCTTCGATTTCCTTGGCAACTTCGCTGGCCTTCTTGGCGTTCGACGACTTCTGGCTCGACGAGGCATCCGAATCGCCGTCCAGGCCCTGCACTTCAATCCTCTTCTCGCCGGGCATCACCAGGCCCAGGTCCTCGGATGCCGCGTCCTTGATACCCTCCTCCGAGAGCAGCTTGTCGACGCTTTTTTGCAGCTCATCATTGTATTGCTGGCGAATCTCGACCTGCTTGGCCAAGATATCGCTCGAACGCTTTGCCACGTACAGGTCGCGCACGGGGAAATACAGGCTCACGAGCACCAGGGCAACGACGATGCCGATAAATAGCCCTCGCTGAGGACCGTGGGTAAAGTCGTAGATCGCCTTGACCACCGCGTTGTCGTTGGCGTAGTGCATAAAGTCCGAGCCCGAAAGACGGCTCGAGGGCCTGCTCGACCTGTCGTGCGTCTGGGCCGAGGGACGCGACGCATGCGACGAACGTGCCGGGCGCACTGGTCCATCTGCCAAAGTATTCACATGAGCATTGGGGCGCGAGGTACTTGTCGGGCGCTGCGTGGAGCGGTCGGCGCCGGCGTAGGCGGACCCACCGAGCTGCACCGTGCGCGCACGGCGAGGCGACGGCTCACGCGAACCGGCGGAATAGTACCTGTTGTCGTAAATCTGATCCATGTGCGCCTTGTGCGGTTGAGGTTTGTTTGCGCTAAGTATTCTAGTTATAGCACGAGCGCGCGCACCGCCTTCGCCAGCCTTTGCTCGACATAAAAAAGGCGCTGAGCCGTATGGCCCAGCGCCCATAGCGCTTTGCGGCATCCAGCCAAGGCGAGGCGGAACCGAGTCAGCCTCCCCCTCGCCAAATTCGCCCGTTTAGCGAATGTTGTAGAACGCGGCCTTGCCGGCGTAGCGCGCGCTGCCCTTAAGCTCGTCCTCGATGCGGATGAGCTGGTTGTACTTGGCGATACGGTCGCTGCGGCACGGGGCGCCCGACTTGATCTGGCCGGCGTTGACGCCCACGACCAGGTCGGCGATCGTGGAGTCCTCGGTCTCGCCGGAGCGGTGGCTCACGATGCAGGCGTAACCGGCCTCCTTGGCGGTCTCGATGGCCTCGAGCGACTCGGTGAGCGTGCCGATCTGGTTGACCTTGACCAGGATCGCGTTGGCGGCACCCAGCTCGATGCCCTTCTTGAGGCGCTCGGTGTTGGTGACGAACAGGTCGTCGCCCACCAGCTGCACCTTGTTGCCAATGCGGCGGGTAAGCTCGACCCAGCCGTCCCAGTCTTCCTCGGCCATGCCGTCCTCGATGGAGATGATGGGATAGGTGTCAACGAGCTTCTCCCAGTAATCAACCATCTGGGCACTCGTGTACTCCACGCCCTCGCCCTTGAGCTCATACATACCGGTCTCAGCGTTGTAGAACTCGGTGGACGCCGGATCCATGGCGTACATGAAGTCGACGCCGGGCTTAAAGCCAGCCTTCTCGACGGCCTTGGTGATGTACTCGAACGGCTCGGCATTGGTCTTGAGATTGGGCGCAAAGCCACCCTCGTCGCCCACGCCGCCGCCAAGGCCGGCCTCGTGCAGCACGCCCTTGAGGGTGTGGTAGACCTCGGCGCACCAGCGCAGGCCCTCGGCAAAGCTCGGAGCACCCACGGGCATAATCATAAACTCCTGGAAGTCAACGTTGTTGTCGGCATGCACGCCACCGTTGAGGATATTCATCATGGGCGTGGGCAGCAGGTGGGCGTTGACGCCGCCCAGGTACTGGTACAGCGACAGGCCCGCCGACTCTGCCGCAGCGCGGGCAACGGCCAGCGACACACCCAGAATGGCGTTGGCGCCGAGCTTGGTCTTGTTGGGCGTACCGTCGGCGGCAATCAGCGCGGCATCGACGGCGCGCTGGTCGAAGGCATCGAGACCCACGACGGCATCGGCGCACTCGTTGTTGACATGCTCGACGGCCTGCGAAACGCCCTTGCCCAGGTAGCGACCCTTGTCGCCATCGCGCAGCTCACATGCCTCAAAGGCGCCGGTCGAAGCGCCCGAAGGCACCATCGCGCGACCGAAGCTACCGTCCTCGAGCACGACCTCGACCTCGACGGTGGGGTTGCCGCGGCTGTCAAGCACCTCACGACCGTAGACGTCCAAAATGTCACTCATGTTGTCTCCCTCTCACTTGGAAACGTAGTTGATGCAAGCGACTGGCCGACTGTGCACCGTCGGTGCGTCTCCGTAAGTTAGCCTTGTCGCACTTTTTGCATTATGCCCTAAGTTAGCCGAGGGATACACTTGTTTTTCGAAAAATTTAGCGGGAACGATGAGGCGTGTCAGCCCGTCGTTCCCGCAGTCTTACTCCCCTGCCTTTGCTGCGTCCCACAGGTCGTTGAGCCCATGGGTCGAAAGCTCGGCAAGATCAACGTGGGCATCGGCCGCCATCTGTTCCATCGCAGCCCAGCGACGGCGAAACTTGGCCGTGCTCGCGCGCAGGGCGCTCTCGGCGTCGATACCCTCCTTGCGCGCGACGTTGACCAGGGCAAAGAGCAGATCGCCAAACTCCATTTCGCGCTCGGGCGAGCCAGGGGCCTCGGCCTCAAACTCGGCACGCTCCTCGGCAACCTCGTCCCACACGTCCTGGACCGTCTCCCACTCAAAGCCTACGGCGGCCGCCTTGCGTGACACCTTCTGCGCCTGCATCAACGCCGGCAGATGCGTGGGCACGCCATCGAGCAGACCCTCGGGCGCGGCCTCGCCCGCCGCCACGGCCTTGTCCTTGGCGGCTTTCTCGGCAAGCTTGACCTCGTCCCAAATCTTGAGCACCTCGTCGGAGCTCTCGGCATCCGCATCGCCAAACACGTGCGGGTGGCGGCGAATGAGCTTGGCGTCGATATCGCGCGCCACGTCGGCCAGCGTAAACTCGCCGGCGTCGGCAGCAATCTGCGCATGCAGCACGACCTGCATGAGCACGTCACCCAGTTCCTCGCGCAGGTGAACCGCGTCGTCCGCCTCGATGCAGTCGAGCGCCTCGTAGGCCTCCTCGATCATGTTCTTGCCGATGCTGCGGTGCGTCTGCTCGCGGTCCCACGGGCAGCCATCGGGCTGACGCAGACGCCAGATGGTCTGCACCAGATGCTGCAGCTCGGCCGACGCGTCTATCAGCGTGGGCAGATCGCGCGAGCCCTCGGCATTTTGCTGAGCCATATGCTGCGCCATGGTTAGTCCTCCTCCAGGATCACGTGGCGGAACGCGCCGCCCTCGTAGATGCCGTAGCTGTGCGAGCCGTCCTTGGGGATGCTCACGCTGCCGGGGTTGAAGAGCCACAGGCCCGGGTGCGCGGCGCTTTCCTCGTTGACCTTGATGTGCGTGTGGCCGTAGACGAGCGCGGAGCCCTCGGGCAGCGCGGGCGCGTGGTCGACGCTGTTGTGCATGCCGGCGCCAAAGACATGGCCGTGCGTCAGGAACAGCTCGCGGCCGGTCTCGTCAAACAGCGTGGCGTAGTCGGCCATGACGGGGAAGTCGAGGACCATCTGGTCGACCTCAGCGTCGCAGTTGCCGCGCACCGCGATGATGCGGTCGGCTAGGGCGTTGAGCAGCGGAATCACGCGCTTGGGAGCATAGTCGCGCGGCAGGTCGTTGCGCGGACCGTGATAAAGCAGGTCGCCCAGCAGGACGCTGCGGTCGGGCTGCTCGGACTCAATGGCGGCGCAGAGGCGCTCGGTCCAGTATGCCGAGCCGTGGATGTCGGAAGCGATGAGGTATTTCATGGTGGTCCTTTCGGTGAGGTTGATGGGGTGGGTGTGGCGCGTCGCCGACCGTGTCACTCAAATTGCAGAGCCGCGGCTTGTGCTGCCTGCATCACGCGCTGGAGCGGCACACCGTGCTCGCGGGCAAGGCGGGCGCAGTCCTCGTACTCGGGCGCTGCACGCTCGCTGCCGTCGGGCAGGGTGGCCACCTTGACGGACACCTCGCCCCATGGCGTCGTCACCTGCTCAAAGCGGCGTGGCAGGCAAACGCGTTCCATGACCTGGCGACGGATGCCATTGGTCGTGGTTTCCAAAAAGATGATCGTCTGCAGGCGCTCGATGTCCTCGTGGGCGCAGATTACCTGCAGCTGCCAGCCGGGGCGGCCTTTCTTGCAATAGACGGGCAGCCAGTGCACCTCGCGCGCACCGGCCTCGCGCAGGCGGTCGGCGGCGTAGGCGAGTACCTCGGGCGACGCATCGTCGATGTCGCATTCCAGCTTGACGATGGTCTCGGGCGCATCGGTCTCGCGAGACAGCGGAGATGTACTTCCACGTTGCATACGGTCCGGTTCCTTTCCGCGCGGGCTCGTTTTGTTCACTCAAACGCTAGCACATCGCGGGCGGCGTGGGGGGCGGCGTCATGGGATGGGCGGGACTTTTGCCCGTCGCGGACGTCGGCGTGCGCCGGGATCGTCCTCGCCCCTATCCAAACGTGTACGGCAGGCCCCCAACAAGGCACTTTTTGTCGCGGCGCGGAT
>UQJA01000009.1 GCA_900541285.1 uncultured Collinsella sp. | reverse complement strand
CCATCCGCCACCACGCGCTCGAGCGTATGGACCAGCGCGGCAATGGCGCAGGCCAGGCCACCCTTCATGTCGCAGGCGCCACGGCCATAGAGTTTGTCGTTACGCACAACCGTCCCGAGCGGCGGAATGTCCGCGTCCCAGCCATCGCCCAGCGTAACGGTATCCATATGGCAGATATAGACGAGTCGCGGCTCGTCGCTTTGGCCCGGCACGGTGACCATAAGGTTGCGGCGCCCGGGGAGTACTTCGAGCTCTGCAATCTGCACGGCATCGAGTACCGGATGGCTCAGCTGCGCCAACCGTTCCTCAACCAACGCTTTGATATAGCGTTCAATCTCGCCCTCATACGCACCTGGGTCGGAACTGTCGATCCGCACGAGCCCTTGCGTAAGCCGCCAAGCAAAATCTGTATCAACCATAGGCACCTCACAGATAGTTAGGTCAACATACAAATTGTATGTCAAGAAGCGGCTCGGTGCATTTAATGGAGCGCTCACAAAAACGGGGGCGCCTCTCGTGCGAAAGGCGCCCCCGCGGGCATTCAATGTCAGTGACGGGCAGGCCACATGGGGAGCTGCCCGTCAGATCAGCCGGCGCTATTTGATCACGCGAACGCGATACATCGACGGAATCTGCTTGAGTGCCTTGATGGTGCTGCTGTCCAGGTGCTCGTCGGTGTCGAACATGGTGTAGGCGTTCTCGCCGACGGACTCGTTGGTCATACGCTGCACGTTGGCGTTGTCCTTGGCCAGGATTGCTGTGATCTGGCCGATCATGTTGGGCACGTTGGCGTGCAGGCAGGCGATGCGGCTCGCGGCGCGCGCCTTGCCCATGCTGCAGGCGGGGTAGTTGACGCTGTGCGCGATGTTGCCGTTCTCCAGGTAATCCTTGAGCTCGCTGATGGCCATATCGGCGCAGTTGGCCTCGGCCTCGCCAGTGCCGGCGCCCGAGTGCGTGGTGATAAACGTGTTGGGCATCTTGACGGTCTTGGGCGTGGCAAAGTCGCAGCTAAACCAGCTCAGCTTGCCCTCGCGCAGGGCAGCGTCGACGGCGTCCTCGTCAATGATGGTTTCGCGTGCGTAGTTGATGAGCACGGCGTCGGGTGCCAGCAGGTTAATCTGCTCGGTGCTGATCATGCCGATGGTGTCGGCCTTGCTGGGCACGTGTACGGTGAGGTAGTCGCAGCCGCGGCAGAGATCCTCGAGCGTGCCCACGCGCTGCACCTCGCGGCTCAGCACCCACGCGTGCTCGACGGAAATGAACGGGTCGTAGCCGTAAACGTCCATGCCCAGGTCGACGCAGGCGTTGGCGACCTTGGAGCCCACGTTGCCCAGGCCGATGACGCCGATGCGCTTGCCCTTGAGCTCGCGGCCCACAAAGGCCTTCTTGGCCTTCTCGGCATCGACCTGAATCTCGGGGTCGTCGGCGTTGTCGCGCACCCAGTTCATCGATTGCACCACGCCGCGGCTCGAGAGCACCAGCATGCCTAGGACGAGCTCCTTAACGGCGTTGCTGTTAGCGCCGGGGGAGTTAAAGACGACGACGCCCTTCTTGGCGTACTCCTCGACGGGGATGTTGTTGACGCCGGCGCCGCAGCGGGCGATGGCGCGGATGCCCTCGGGCAGCTCGTAGCCGTGCAGGTCGGTCGAGCGCATCAGGATGGCGTCGGCCTCTTCGGCGGTGCTCACAAATTCGTAGCCCTCGCCAAACTCGACTTTGCCGTCCTTGGTGATGTCGTCGATGGTTTTAATCTTACGCATGGAAAAACTCCTTAGCAGGTTTGGTTTAAACAGGTGGTTTGAAGTGGCTGGTCGGCCCGCGCGTTGCGGGCTAGTTAGATCGCGGACTCAAACTATGCTGCGCTTCGAAGTCCTTCATGTACGAGGCCAGTGCCTGCACATCTTCCATGGTTACGGCGTTGTAGACGCTGGCGCGCATGCCGCCCACCAGGCGATGGCCCTTGACGTTTTGAATCTGGTGCTCGGCCGCGCCTGCGACAAAGGCCGCGTCGAGTTCGGCGTCGCCGGTGCGGAAGGTGACGTTGGCGATGGAGCGGCTGTCGGCCTGCGTAGTGCTATGGAACAGCTCGCTGTGCTCGAGCAGCTCATAGAGCAGGTTGGCCTTGGCCCAGTTGCGCTCGGTCATGGCGGCAAGTCCGCCGGTCTCCTCGACCCAATGGAACACCTTGCCGCACACGTAGATGCCAAAGGTGTTGGGCGTGTTGAGCATGGAGTCCTTTGCGGCCTGGGTCTTAAGGTCCATGTACTGCGGCGTCTGCGCAAAGGCGGGGCCGTCGGCGATGAGGTCGTCGCGCACGATGACCACGGTCACGCCCGCAGCGCCGGCGTTTTTCTGCGCGCCGGCGTAAATAAGCCCGTAGCGCTCAATGTCGAGCGGCTGCGACAGGAAGCAGCTCGAGACATCGGCGACCAGCGGCACATCGCCACAGTTGGGCAGCTCGTGGTACATGGTGCCAAAGATGGTGTTGTTCTGGCAGATGTAAACGTAGTCGAGCCCGTCGCTCGCGGCCTCGGCGGCAATGCGCGCGTTGATGTCGGCCATGTCGGGGATGCGGTCGAAGTTGGTGTCCTCGGAGCTCGCGAGCAGCACGGCCTCGCCGTACTTGTCGGCTTCTTTGTATGCCTTGTTGGCAAAGTTGCCGGTCACGATGTAGCCGGCGCGGCCGCGGCGCATGAGGTTCATGGGGATGCCCGCAAACTGCAGCGTGGCGCCGCCCTGCAAAAACAGGACGCGGTAGTTGTTGGGGATGCTCAGCAGGCGGCGCAGAGTTGCCTCAGCGTCGTTGATGATCTGCTGGTACATGCTAGATCGATGACTCATCTCGAGCACGGACATACCGCAACCGCGGTAGTCCATCATCTCGTCGGCGATCTCGGCGAGCACACTTGTAGGCAGTGCGGCCGGGCCAGCTGAGAAGTTGTGCACACGTGCCATCTTCTAGTTCCCCCTCGTAGTCGTTTGAACGTTCGGGATACTTTAGCACAGTGGAGCGCCAGGTGCGACCGCATCACGGTAAAACTCGAGTGCGCCGCTATGATTTACAGGATGGTTACATGGAAGACTTGGCGCTAGCCTATATCACCGGGATGTACCGTGACAAATACTCCTTGAGCGCCGGGTCGCATACATAAAGAAACGTTCCCAGCATGCCGCGCGTCATGAGAACGTAGTAGGCGTTGACGATGATCTTTCGCAGGTCATCGTCGCTTGCCTTTTTCTTTGCGACGGCATCTTTGAAATTCGCTTTGTTAACGCAGACAGCTTCTTTATCGGTGTCGTAGTAAATGTCTGGCCCCAGAATTACGAATCCGTAATTGAGGTCGTAGCCCTGCACCGTGTGGATGCATCCAACCTCGTTGACGGCGTTGGGGGAGTTAACCCAATCCTTTTGACTCGAGTTCCAGCGTTTAGGGATACCCTCAATGACGATGTCGAACGCGTCTTTGTGTTTCTTCGTTTCCCACTTCCACGCAAAGCCTGCCGTCATGCGGGATAGACCAACTTCTTCATCCTTGGCTTGCTGTAGGGAACAGAAATCCTCAAATCGGTCGACGATTCCAAACTGGTATCTGGGGATATCGTTGTCCGGATCCCCGGCTCGCGAATCGTAAGGCTCCGATGAAAAGAGTTCGTTGAACTTCATGCCGGTATGCATGTACGCCTTGTTGTCGAGTAAGTCATAGACAAAATCGAGGTATTCGTCACCACCGCGTACGCGCATTTGTGTGCTTAGGCTGAACTCTTCAGTTTCAATGCCCGCTTCTTCGAGTTGGTTGAGTCGCTGCTCAAGGCCATCTCGGTTGAGTCCCGATGCGCGGACTTGCTGTTTGGGGTCATAGAACAGGTACGCCTTGTCGCAGCATTTGAAAATCCAATCCACCTGGTTACTCGTGCGCGGCAAGTTGAGTCGTTCGCATGTGTTGTAGAAAGCTCCGATGCCGGCGCCGGCGGTCAAGTAGTTTCCCAGCCGGTGCGCCTCGTCGACAAGCAAGATGTCATACCGATCGTTTTTTGTGACGTCGCTGGGGCTCAGGATGTCGCCGGGCTTTAACCCGGGGAGGAAGTGCGTGAGTTTTTTGAGCGTCTTGCTCAGAGACTCCATGGGCGTCACGAAGCCGACCCGCAGACCGGAAAGGTTCGGCTCATTTTTGATTTTGAACATGAGACTGATGGCGAGGATTGTTTTGCCTGTTCCTGGCGCGCCGTTCACGACGGTTACGCGTTCTTTCTTGGGACCGCCGTGTTTAATGTCTTCATGCTCTTGCTCGAGCCGCCTGTAAATCGCCTCAATCGTTTCGTATTGATCGGGCGTGAGCGTTTTGAAGGGCGAGAATTTGAACAGGTCAGTGTTCTCGAGCTCTTCGATGGGGTGAATCGCATAGTTTTCTTCGCGTAGTTTTGTCCATAGCGTTCGGAACTTCTGGCGGTACTGAGGCAGCTCAAAGTAATCGAATTGGGCATAGCCATTGTTGGCATTGGTGACTTGGTATTTTTCATCGGCGCAGAACAGTTCAATAAGTCGATTCTCGAACTCGAACGTTGCGGATTGGTTGAAGGTGGGATTGTCAATCAGAAGGGTCCGGTCGAAGTCTTTGTCCACGTTTGCGGCGTGTTGCTTCATGCGGCGTCGATAATTGGTCGTTTGACCGATGTACGCCGTTTTGTTTTTGCTGTTGGTCAGGATGTAGAGAACAGGCCAGCTTTCGTCGTGGTGCGACCCTGGCTTTGGCGTGCCAAAGTCCTGCAGCGATTCGCTTGTCTCGAAGGGCTGGGGCAGGGGGAGCGTGTATTGCCGAAGGGCGAACTCGTTACTCATGGTGGTCCGCATTTCTGTATTCGTCAGATGATGCATCGACGGGGTAGCGCTCGCCATTGCGTTTGAGCTTGGACGAAAGCGCCGCTGGTAGGTCGATTTCATTTAAATCTGCGAAACGCAGAAGGAAAAGGAGCGTGTCGGCGACTTCGTCTTCGATGGCTTGGCGTTGCTCGGTTTCTTCGAACATTTCTGCAATGCGTTCGTCGCTCATAAAACGAAAGAGTTGAAGGAGCTCGGAGGACTCAGTTGCCATGCCGATGGCAAGCTCTTTTGGCGTGTGATATTTGCGCCAGTCGCGTGCATCACAAAAGTCCCTGACTTGTTCCGCCATGGCATCGAGCTTATCCATCGTCCGTAACCCCCCCCTGATGTTCATTGTTTTATTATGGCCGTATCTGGGATTTATTGCACATCATTTGGGGCGTGCGGTTTTTCGGTCGCGATTGGTCGGTAGGAAGTTTCACCATGAAGATCGAAGTTGATGCAGATCGGCTGCGCGAGAGCCTGCTCGACCGCGCGGGGAGTGCGGCGGGCGTGGGCTTTCCGGCCGCCATGCTCGACGTAGTGGATATCGAGGATGAGTCGCCCCAAGAACTCCTAGCTCGAGCCGAACGCGAAGGCCTCGACCTCCGAGACTTTGCCGTCGACGATGAGGGCGACGGTTATGACACGGACGAGGACTGGTAGCCGCGATTGAACTTCAACCCCATCCCCTTAATAACTTGCGGTGAAATAGGGACTGAAATGGCTGTTCAGAAGCCTATTCAATCCCTATTTCACCGCAACTTATGGGTGGGGATGGCTACGACGCCAGTGTGGCGATGACGGCTTCGTCGCCGGCGTATATTAGGGTGTTGCCATCGGGAATGATCGTCTGGCCTTCGCGCTTGAGCATCACCACAATAAACGGATGCTTGCCTTGCGGCACATCGCGCAGGCGCTGGCCGGCCAGGCGACCGTGGGGCGTCACGGTGACCTCACGCAGCGTAACCTCGGCACGCTCTTCAAACGTCGGAGCGGCCATAACCAGCAGGTCGCCTTCCTCAATTACGGTATCGCCGTTGGGCAGCACCGGGTGCGCACCGTCGCGCAGCACCAAGACCACCAGCATATCCGTGGCGCTGCCAATGTCCGCGAGCGAGCGACCAGCAAACGGATGTCCAGCGCCTACCTTGAGCTTGACGAACGACATGCCGTCCTCGTCGCGGTAGTCGTTAAAGGTGCGGCGCACGTCGCCGGTCGCATCGATCATATCGAGCTTCTTCGCCACCGCCGGCAGCAGCGAGCCCTGCACCACAATGCTCGACACGGCAATCACAAATACCAGGTCAAACAGGTCGTGTCCGCCGGGAACGCCGGCCACCACGGCAAAGAGGCTAAAGACGACCGAAGCTGCTCCGCGCAGGCCCGCCCAGCTTACGAGCGCGACCTGGCGGGGGTTCGTCTTAAAGGGCGCCAGGAGCACGCCGACGGCGATGGGACGGCTCACGAAAAGCATAAACGCCATGAGCGCCAGGCCCGGCAGCAGCATCTGCGGCAGGCGTGCGGGCGTTACGAGCAGGCCGAGCAAGAAGAAGATCGTCATCTCGGCCATCTCGGTGAGGGTGTCAAAGAAGTGCGCCATCTCGACCTTGCCGGTGATGTCGCTCGCACCCAGCACAATGCCAGCCAGGTACACGGCCAAAAATCCGTTGCCCCCCAGGTAGCTCGGCAGCGCGTAGGCGACGATGGCCACGGCGAACAAAAAGATGGTCTGAGCGCCCTCGGCCGTTGCGTGCGCGCGTTCAATCAGGCGGCCCCCCAGCCGATGGCAAGGCCCAGGCCCGCGCCCAGGATAATCTGCTTGGCCAGCAGTGCGGGAATGTTGATGTCGCCGCCGGCCGCGAGAGTGGCGAGTACCGCGGTGAGCATGTAGGCGACGGGGTCGTTGGAGCCCGATTCCACCTCGAGCAGCGAGTCGGTGCCGTCCTTTAGCGATAGGTTGTGCTCGCGCAGCACGCTAAAGACGCTGGCCGCGTCGGTCGATGCCACGACCGAGCCCAGTAGCAGGCCCGCCGATCCAATCGAAGCCCAGCGCGAAGTGCGCAAACGCGCCGGTGATGCCGGCGGTGGCGATAACGCCGAGCGTGCTCAGCAGTACCGCGGGCGCGGCGACGGGCTTGGCGCGGTCGATGTTGGTGTTAAAACCGCCGTAGAACATGATGAACAGCAGCGCCGTGCTGCAGACGGTTTCGGTGAGCGCGTAGTCGCTAAAGTCGATGTGTGCCGGCCCGTTGACGCCCAGCAGCATGCCGAGCGCGATAAAGATGAGCAGGGTGGGGAAGGGGAGCTTTTTGCCGACGGGTTTGATGGTCAGGCACAGAATGATGACGAGGCCGATAAAGAGAAGTATCTGGTTCATGGATAGTGTCCGCTCCTGGGTGGTTGGCGTGGCACGGTCAGTTGTCTGCGGTTATTTGTACCCAAAGGTGGTGGGTTTATGGGGGCGGATTGCGGGCGTGCGCATTTTCGACACGAGGCTGCGGCGTGTGCGACGCTGGTCGGGGAGCAGCTGCCGGCGATGCACCGTGAACGGCGCGCGTGGGCGCATGGGCGCTAACGACCGTTGGCGACGCGTGGCCCTTTCCAGCTTTATTGCAACGGAGTACAATGGGTAACGTTTAAGTTCAACTTGAAGTTTTAGTTGCGGTACCGGGCTTCGGCCGCAATGCAAGGAGAGGCGTACCATGGCGATCTATGTGACATCTGATGCTCACGGGCACGTGCGTGCGCTTGACGAGGCCCTGTCTAAGATCTCGTTGACGTCCGACGACACGCTGTACGTGCTGGGCGACATGATCGATCGCGGGCCCGATCCGGTCGGCGTTATTAAGCTCGTGCGCTCGCTGCCCAACGCCCGCGTGCTCAAGGGCAATCACGAGCAGATTATGCTCGATGCCATCATTGGCCAGGATCCGCTCGATGCCGAGACCTGGGATATCAACGGTGGCTGGACGACGCGCGAGCAGCTCAACGACATGGAATTTGAGGCATACGAGGAGCTCGTGCGATGGATGGCCGCGCTGCCGCTCTACGCAGTGGTCGAGACCGAGGAGCGCCCGTATCTGCTGGTACATGCTGGAATCGAGATGAAGGCGGCGCGTGCGTTTTTGCTTGAGCATGGCGTCGATTGTGCCGATGGCGTCGGAGCGGTGGGTGCCGATCGCGAGCTGCTGCAGCAGATGCTCGCGGTGCAGTCGTCCGATTACCTGCTATGGATTCGTCACGGCTATTGGGATGTGCCGACCGGGCTGCTTTCTGCCGAGGGCAAGGGCCCGGTCGTGGTGAGCGGTCACACGCCCACGGTATCGCTTGGGCGCTATTGCGAGGTTGGCGGCCTGGCAGGGCTCGATGAGGAGTCGGGCCGCGGGCAGATTGTGCGCCTGGGTGGCGAGGATACCGCTGGTGTGCCCGATCGCATCGATATCGATTGCGCCGCCGCCACCGGCTCCGAGTTTGGCCGCGTGGGCATCCTGCGGCTCGATGATGGGGCGGAGTTCTACGCGAATATCAACCCGGGCGAATAACCTTGTTCCGCCGTTCTACCGAACGGCGGTCACGTTGACGCTGCGCAGCCCCGAAGCACCCCATCTTGTCGCTCAAACCGTCGCTCGCGTACAGAAGTACGCGTCGCTCCTCTTTCGCGCCAACCTGGGGCACTTCGAGGCTGCTCGCTGTCGATGCCAAAACATCGATGATTATTCTGGGACGGGGATTCAATAATCATTTGGCTGCTCGCTGGCTAAGTGAGTAGACTTTTTTGGAAATGCCGAGCACCCAACATATTTGCCTCTATAAAACCGCAGGTCACAGACTTGTGCTTTGTCGGTGTGGTCGGGGATTCGGTAAAAGGCTACTCACTTAGTTTTGCGTGATGCTTATTGTTCGCACCGAGACCCCAACTGGGGTGATTCCATCGCAAACTCCGGTTACCGGGGGCAGCTAATTAGGCGCCGTATGGGTTGCGGTCGCGTTCGATGCGTTGGCGGATATGGGCGTACTCGATAATCAACAGTACCAGCAGTAGGGCCATGATGGCTAGGTAGCTCACGACGGCGCCCATCAGGCCGAGCAGATTGATTAGAATCACCGGCAGCACCACGCTTACGGCGAAGCAGATCAGGTAGACCTTGGTGGCGTCGCCGGCATGGCGCAGCACCGTGATGATGGCGTAGATAAAATCGATGGCCGCGGTGACGCCGCCGGCGACGACCATCAGCAGCGCCAGCGTACGGTAGCGCTCAAAGCTGAGACCGTACATAAAGCTCATGAGGGGAATACCGGGACCTGCCATAAATGCGGCGCACACGCCGGTGATGACCACGATCAGCGCCATAACGGCAACAATAATCAGGTCAAAGCGACGACGCTTGCGAGGATTAGCCCAAATGCTCGACAAGCGCAGGAGCTGCGGTTTATAGACAAATCCAATGCTCAACAGAATAGCCTGGGCTGGAAAAAACAGGGCATTAAAGTACAGCTGGTATTTGTAGGCCAGTGTGCCTTCCATCACAAATTTGGGCATGCTCTCGATAAGGTTGAATAGGAACAATGCACCAAAGAGCGGAGCGCACTGGACAAACAGGTGGCCGACCTCGCGCAGGCTCACGCGGCGCGATTTTTCGGTCTCGAGCAGGGCGAGCGGCGCGGTGACCAGCACGAGCGAGGCGATCGCGGCGATGCCCATGGCCATGGCCGCGATGGGCATGCTGCGCGTGAGGAACAGCGCCACGCTGAAGACCGCCATGACGCCGGCGGAACGTAGTGTTTGGCTCATGCCAGCCAGGTAGAGCTTGTCGGCCTGCTGCAGGCGGCCTTCGTACACGTCGGCGACGCCGTCGATGACCTTATACAGGTAGACGCCCAAGCCGATCGTCGCCATTTGCGCGTCATAGCCGCGGGCGCTGCTGTACATGAGGCCGCAGCCTAGGGCGAGCGCTCCGCAAAGCCAGCGGTTGAGCTGGTAGGAGGCAAAGGACGTCTTCTCGTCGATATCCGAGACCTGGAAATTGCGCACGCCGTAGTTGCACGCGATCATGATGAGCGTGCCGGTGACAAAGGCGATGGAGAATTTGCCTGCTTCTTCTGCGCCCACGAGCTGCGTAGACACGATGGTGAGCAGCGGAAACGCCAAGCCCCACACGGCGGTGCCGAGGGTGTTCCAAAGATAGTCGCGACTGGTGGCGTGCTCCTCGTATTCCGCTTCCTGCATGGAGAAGCCGCCGCCGTAGACGGCGCCGAGCAGACGGTTCCACCAAGCGTTGACCATGCGGCGAACGGGGCCGGGCTCCCGATCGTGTTCGCGCCGGCGACGGCGCGTGGCCTGGCTGCTGTCGGGGCCGCCGGCGTTGCGCTGACTCAGCTCCTGGATGCGTGCGAGCTCTTCGGCCGTGTGGGAGGCAGGGAAGAGACCGTTCTCGATGCGGCCGCCCTGGGCCTTCGCGGCGCCGTCTTTTGATACAGCGGGGTTGGAGATGCCGTTGCGGCGGGCGATGGCGCGGCGAATGCTATCGGGGAGCGTGATGCTCAAAGCGGGGTCCTTTCTATTGCTGCGCTCTAGTATAGACGCGACGGTGTTCGCTCGTGTTTTTGAACGGATTGTTCGATAATTTCGGCGGCGCCATTCAGTAGTCGGCACTTAGGGACGTTCTTTATGTGCCGGCACTTTGGGAACGTCCCTAAGTGCCGGCATCTGGGGACACTCCTTGAATGTTGTCTGTTCAAGAGTGTCCCCAATGACTAGTCGTTTAAAAGCGTCCCCAATGACTAGGCCGCTTGCGTGCGATTTTTGACCGTTGAGCGGGCGCTTCGCCGTTGCCGCAAAAACGTTTTTGCATATCGGGTACAACGGGCTTTACGTGAGTAAAGTGCGCGCCGCGTCCACGTGTCGCGTTTTTAAAGGAGGCCCCATGCCTGGTGTTACCCCTGCAGAAGTTCTGTCCAACTTTGGCATTACGCTGGTCGAAGACCCCGCCGAGAACCAGCCCCGCCTGCTGGTTGACCTGCCGGCAGCCGAGCTCGTCGAGCATGCCATCCGCCGTAACGAAGGCCGCATGGCCTCCAACGGCGCACTGGTGATCGAGACGGGGGAGCGCACTGGTCGTTCTCCCAATGACCGCTTCATCGTTGACACGCCCGACGTGCACGACAAGATTGCCTGGGGCGCCGTCAACCGTCCGCTATCGATTGAGAGCTACGAGGCTATCAAGGCCGGTGTCGTCGATTATCTCAACGAGCGCGATGTGTTCGTCACCCGCGGCATGGCTGGTGCCGATCGTAATCACACGCGCCGACTGCTTGTTGCCTGCGAGCGCGCGAGTCAGGCGCTCTTCATTAAGCAAATGCTCGCCCGTCCGCTCGCCCGCGAAATCGCGCGCACCGGCGAGCCCGACTTCTGCGTGCTCGCGGCACCTGGCTACCAGTGCGACCCTGCCATCAAGGGCCTCAACTCCAGCGCCGCCGTGGTCATCAACTTCCAGGAACGCGTGATTCTGGTCGCCGGCACCGGCTACTCCGGCGAGATTAAAAAGTCGATCTTCAGCGTCATGAATTACTTGCTGCCCGTCGAGGACGACGTTCTGCCTATGCATTGCTCGGCCAGCATGGATCCCGTCACGCACGAGACCGCCGTGTTCTTTGGCCTGTCCGGCACCGGCAAGACCACGCTTTCGGCCAATCCCACGCGCCTGCTGATCGGCGACGACGAGCACGGTTGGTCCGACATGGGCATCTTCAACATCGAGGGTGGCTGCTACGCCAAATGCGAGGGACTGGACGCCTTCCACGAGCCCGAGATCTTCAACGCCGTTCGCTTTGGCGCAATCTGCGAAAACGTGGTGCTCGACGAGAACCGCAAGCCCAACTACGATGATATTTCTATCACGCACAACACGCGCGTGGCCTATCCCGTCGAGCACATTCCCAACGCGTGGACCAAGGGCATGGGCACCACTCCGAGCGTCGTGCTGTTCCTGACCTGCGACGCCTTTGGCGTGTTGCCGCCCATCTCACGCCTGACGGCCGATGCCGCCATGTATCACTTTGTGACGGGCTTTACGGCCAAGATCCCCGGCACCGAGGTCGGCGTCACCGAGCCCACGCCCACGTTCTCCTCGCTGTTCGGAGAGCCGTTTATGCCGCTCGACCCCATGGTCTACGCTAAGATGCTCGGCGAGCGCATCGCCGACGGCCGCACGCGCGTCTACCTGGTCAACACCGGCTGGATTGGCGGCGGTTATGGCGTGGGCCATCGCATCGAGCTGGCCTACACGCGCTCACTGGTCGCTCGCGCCCTCGACGGTACCATCGAGGACAGCGAATTTGTGCACGACGATATCTTTAACGTCGACATTCCCACCACGTGCCACGGCGTGCCCGACGGCATCCTGGTGCCGCGCCAGTACTGGCAGAGCACCGCGCGCTACGACGAGGCAGCGCACAACCTGGCGGTGATGTTCGAGGAGAACTTCGAGAAGAAGTACTCGCACCTGCCCGAGTCCGTCAAGGCCGCCGGCCCGCACGCCCAGGTGCCCGCCGAGGCCCGTCATCGCGGCCGCGGCCTGCTGGGACTCCGCCACTAGCGTCGCCTTGGACCCAAAACCACCACAAAGGGGTAGGCACCTTTATGGTGGTTTTGCTCGCGCGGAAGACTCGGGTTACAATACGCCTGACATATCGTCCCCTTCTCCGGATGGGGACAGCGTAAGCGCTCTTGTGGCGGCACCGTAGGACTTTGAAGGTGGCCGCTGTGAGGGCGCTTTTTGTTTAGGCGCCCTCGCTCGGGCGCACGCTATGAAGGGAGAGCATATGAAGAGCTTTATTGCCGAGGATTCATTCTGGGAGCTGTTTCCGCGGGCAGCGGTCGGTGTTGTGGTTGTGAAGGGCATGAAGCCCGCGGCTCAGATTCCCCAGGAGGACGTGGATGCGATTGCGGCGTTGCTCGACCGCGCCAATATCGACGCGGAGCGTCATCTGGCCAGCGATACTATCAGCGAGAACGCGCCGGTTAAGGCATGGCGCGAGGCGTATCGCCTGTTCAAGACCAAGAAGGGCGCACGTTGCTCAGTTGAGAACCTGCTCAAGCGCGTGCTCAAAGGCAAACCGGTCGGCCACATCACGCCGGCGGTGGACATCTACAACACGATTTCGTTGACTTATGCGCTGCCCGTTGGCGGTGAGGATTTGCATGCTATTGAGGGCAATCTGCGCCTGGCGGTGACCAACGGCGGCGACGCGTTCTTGCCACTTGGCGAGGAGGCGGATGATCCGACGCTGCCCGGTGAGCTTGCCTACATCGATGATGCGGGCGCCGTGTGCCGTTGCTGGAACTGGCGCGATGGCGTTCGCACGGCGCTGTCCGACGATTCGGCGGACGCATTTCTGGCGATTGAGTGCGTGGAGCCCGAGCGGATGGGGGATTGCCAGGCCGCGATCGATCGCTTGGCCGAGCTGCTTGAGCGCTATCTGGGAGCGACGGTTGTCGTTAAGACGCTTGTAACCCGCGACAATCCCTGCGTGGAGCTGTAGCGGCGCCTAGAATCCATTGATGTTCCAAACCACCACAAAGGTGCCTGTCCCCTTTGTGGTGGTTTTTATGTTGATGAGTTAACGAATAGGATGTTTGGGTATGGGTGTTGCCCTATGCGGCTAAGATGTTTACCCGTTAGCATCATGTAAGCGAAAGGCGGTCGTCACCATGCAGTGGAACGACGAGACACGTTTTGAGGACTTTGTCGGACTGATCAGCGGCCTCTACAAGGAGATTCAGCGTATCAAGACGTCCGAAGGTGCAAGGCTGGGCCTCAAAGGCTCCGACGTCATGTGCCTGTACTATCTTGAGCGCAGCAAGGACGGCCTGACTGGCGCCGACCTCGCCCGCATGGCCGGCGTTACCCGAGCCGCCGTTTCGCGCACACTGGCACATCTGGAGGAGGGCGGCTACGTCGAGGTCGATGACTCGGGTGATGCGGCCGTCAAGTACCGTGCCCCGGTGCGCCTGACTGCCCTGGGCGGCGAGAGCATGAGCGAGGCCGATCGCATCATTCGTGAAGTGCTCGACACCACCGGTAAGGCCATGGGCGTGGAGCAGCGCGAGCAGATGTATGCGTCGCTGCGTACGATTCTCAACACCTTGCGCGATATCTAAGGCCGCCAAGGCATTTGCTTCCAATTAACAACTGCATAGTCCCGTTTGAGCGCGTATACCGTGCCGGGGCATTGCTGTTAAAATTCCCCGCGCGAGGTCCGCGCAAGAAAGGATTCGCTATGTCCATTCGTATTATTACCGATTCCGCGAGCGATATGACGCCGGCTGAGCATCCCGCTCTGCGTGTTCTGCCGCTGTCCGTCACCTTTGGCACCGATGTGTACATGGATGGCGTCGACATCGATCACCAGCGCTTTTACGAGATGCTCGTGGAGCGCGATGAGCTGCCCAAGACCGGTCAGGTCAACCCGTACGCGTTTTCGCAGGCGATTGCCGAAGCGCGTGAGGCCGGCGACGAGGCCGTGATCATTACCGTGGGCGCCAAGCTTTCGGGTACTAACCAGAGTGCTCGTACGGCACTTGCCGAGGCGCCGGGCGGCGACGTGTTCGTCGTGGACAGCAATAACGTGACCTTGGGCGAGCGCGTGCTGGTCGAGTATGCGCTGCGCTTGGTGGACGAGGGCCGTAGTGCGGCCCAGATCGCGGCAGCGGTCGAGGCCGTGCGCGACCGCGTGGTGGTTATCGGCCTGCTCGAGACGTTGGAGTATCTGGTGCGTGGCGGTCGTCTGTCTGCTGCGGCCGGCGCCGTGGGTACGCTGCTCACCGTGAAGCCGGTCGTGGCCGCCGAGGACGGCCTCATCGTGCAGCTGGGCAAGGCGCGCGGTTCCAAAAACGGTCGAAACTTGTTGAACCAGAAGGTCGAGCAGGCGGGCGGCGTCGACTTTTCCATGCCGCTGGCGCTCGGCTATACGGGCCTTTCGGACGCGGTGCTCAAGAAGTATATCGATGACAGTGCGGCGCTGTGGGCTGGCCACACCGAGGGCGAGCTGCCCGTCCACACTATCGGCGCCACCATCGGCACCCACGTAGGTCCCGGCGCCGTAGCCGTAGCCTTCTTCCAGCCCGCCAATTAACCGACTTGCCATAAACCACCACAAAGGGGACAGGCACCTTTGTGGTGGTTTATGCTTTTCCGGGTGGAAGGGAGTGAGCAATGGCGTCTGAGGGCTTTTTTGAACGGGTGTACGAGGTGGTCGAGCAGATTCCCGAGGGGATGGTCGCCACGTACGGCCAGGTGGCGCTGCTCGCCGGTCGTCCACGAAGCGCGCGCTATGTGGGCTATGCGCTGCACGGCAATCCGCGCCCTGGTCTGATTCCCTGCCATCGTGTGGTGTTTGCCGATGGCCGTATTTGCGAGGGCTTTGCGTTTGGCGGCCCCGATGCTCAGCGTGAGCTCTTAACGGGGGAGGGCGTGACGTTTACCGATCCCATGCACGTCGACTTGGCCGCCTGTCGCTGGCCAGCAGGGCTCTAGCGGCTCCGCCGTGGCTAAAACCACCACAAAGGTGCCTGTCCCCTTTGTGGTGGTTTTCCGTTGCAGGTTTACCGGAGCTAACTTATGGAGAAGGTATGGCGGTGCATATTGACGCCAGAAAGTAAACCACGGTGAACTATATTGGTTTCAGCAACGGAGCAGGCAATAGGCGATGAAAAAGCCTGCCCTGTTGAGTTTGATTCGCATCCCTCCCCTCTGTGCGATTCAACGGTGTACTTCGGGAACAGGCCCGCTGGCAACTAACTGCCAGCGGGCCTGTTCCTGTTTGTCGGGGGAGTGCAGCGGGGAGAGCCGAACCAGTCGGGCGCCAAAAAAGGCGGACGCCGTAGCGCCCGCCCTAAAACAATCTAAAGCTCAAGCCAGCAGATCGGTCTAGTACACCATGCCCATGGCATCCTGAACCTCGGCCAGGGTCTGCTCGGCGATCTCGTTGGCGCGACGATTGCCCTCGTGCAGCACGTCCTTGACGTAATCCAGGTCGTTCTCGTAGCGCTGGCGACGCTCGCGGATTGGGGCGAAGTACTCGTTGACGGCCTCGGTCACGTACTTCTTGAGCTGGCCGGAGCCGCCCATGCCAATCTCCTCGGCAATCTCGACCTCGGAGCGGCCGGTGCAGATGGCGGCCGTGGAAAGCAGGCCGGACACGCCGGGGCGGTTCTCGGGATCGAACGTAATCATGCGCTCGGAGTCGGTCTGGCTCTTCTTGATGCGCTTGGCCGTCTCCTCGGCGGTCATCGAAATGTTGATGGCGTTGCCGTAGCTCTTGCTCATCTTGCGACCGTCAAGGCCGGGCAGCAGCGGGGTCTCGGACAGCAGCGCTTCGACCTCGGGAAATACCTTGCCGTAGCGGTTGTTAAAGCGGCGTGCGATGGTGCGGGTGAGCTCGATGTGCGGCAGCTGGTCGCGACCGACGGGCACGACGTTGCCCTTGCAGAACAGGATGTCGCAGGCCTGGTGCACCGGGTAGGTGAGCAGAAGGCCGGTGAGCTCGTGGCCCGAGGCCTCCATCTCGGCCTTGACCGTAGGGTTGCGCGCCAGCTCGGCCTCGGACACCAGCGACAGGAACGGCAGCATGAGCTGGTTCGCGGCGGGCACGGCGGAGTGAGCGTAGATCATGGTCTTGTCGGGGTCGATGCCGCAGGCAAGGTAGTCCATGACCATGTTGTACACGTTGTCCTGGATATGCTCGGTGGTGTCGCGGTCGGTGATGACCTGGTAGTCGGCGATGAGCACGTTGGTCTTGGCACCCATGTTCTGCAGTTCAACACGGCCCTTGAGGGTGCCGAAGTAGTGACCCAAGTGCAAGCGTCCGGTCGGGCGGTCACCGGTGAGCATGGTGAACTTCTCGGGCGTCTTTGCCAAGCCCTCGCGAATGGCGTTGCTCTTTTGCAGCGCGACTTCGTAGCTGTTCTCGTTTGGCATGATTGCTCCTAACGTATGCGTATTGGTCAAAATGATAACGCGTTTATTGAAAGGGGTGGGGCGCAAGTAGGTGAGGTGCCGGTAGGGCGAGGGCTATGCGGCGGTCGCGACGCGGTCGCGAGCGGCCAGCAGCAAAGAGTCACTTCCTCGGCAATAAAACCTAGCGCCTGTGGCGGCGCTCCTCCTTGCGCTCCTCGGCTGCCTGCTCCTCCTGTTTAAAGGCGGGGTCGTCGGGGGTTACCAGCTCGTCCTCGTGTGTGCGCTTGTTGTAATGGTGGCGCAGGACGGGCTCAAACAGGTGCAGGTGCTTGGCGAAGGCAGCCGAGCCAATGGCGAGCACGACAAAGATGAGCACGCGCGTGGGCACCTCGACCTGATTGATCGCGGCGGCGCCGGCCGAAAGCATGATGCACCAGGCGTAGATGAGCAGCACGGCCTGCTTCTGGTTGTAACCCTCTTGGATCAGGCGGTGGTGGATGTGGCCCTTGTCGGCCTGTCCGATGCTAATGTGGGCGCGCTTGCGGCGCACGATGGCGCTGAACGTGTCGATGATGGGCACGCCTGCCACGATGAGCGGGATGATGAGCGAGGTGAGCGCGGCGGTGCGGCTCACGTTGAGCAGCGAGATGGAGCCCAAGGCGAAGCCCAACAGCAGCGACCCCGAGTCGCCCAAGAAGATGCTTGCGGGGTTGAAGTTGTAGCGCAAAAAGGCCAGACAGGCGCCAAAGAGCGCAATGGAGAGCGCGGCGGCGTCGATGCGGCCCGAGAGAACGGCCATCGAAAACATGGTGAACGAGGCGATGCCGCAGATGCCCGTGGCCAAGCCGTCGAGGCCGTCGATGAGGTTAATGATGTTGGTGAATGCCACCAGATAGATTACGGTGATGGGGTAGGCGAGCCACCCGAGCATGATCTCGCCGGGGGCAAACGGGTTGACGATGACGCCGATCCGCAGGCCGCCGATACAGGCGACGAGCGCGGCGAGGACCTGTCCGGCCAGCTTTCGCTTGGGCTTGAGCTGGAAGACGTCGTCGATAGCGCCGGTCGCAAAGATGACGGTAAAGGAGAGCGCCAGCATGGGATAACTAATGTGAAGGCGCGGGTGCGGCACCAGGACGGGTGGCCAGCCTAGGTGCCAGGTGCCTAGGATTTGCACAATGCAGGCAACGACCAGGCCCAAAAACACCGCCGTTCCGCCCAAACGCGGGATGGGCTTGGTGTTGATGCGGCGCTTAGAAGGATAGTCGACGGCATCGAGTTTAATTGCCAAGCGCTTGACCAGGGGCACCGCGAGGAAGGTCGTGATAAAGGCCGCCGCTGCCACGCATAGGTACGGTATGTAGCTCGGGGATGAAGCCATGAATCTAAAAACCGCCAAGCGTCGAAGGAAAAGGTCAGAAGAACGCCATGCGCAAAGGGCATAGCCGAACCATAATACTCGACCAAGGGGGGTGCATGTAATTGCACGCAGCGATAATCACGCGCTTACCAGATATTGGGATGTTGTCGATGGCTTGTCGGGATGCCGGCGGGGATCCATATGGACTGTAATGGTGATTTTCGGCAAAAGAAAACCACCCCCCACGTTACGAAAATGAACCCACCTAAAACAGGTGGGTGCCCTCATCGACTGTTCCAGCGTCCTTAACAACGAAGGATACCTGTACTAGGTACGACTGTGTGGGCTCCCTAAATAAACGCGACGGTTCACCCAGTTGCTCCGCGGGGGGCGGAATACCTACATCATAAAGCGGCACTTTGTGGATTCCAGTCTTGACATTACAAAAATCGTGTCGGACGATTACGGCGCCTTGGGCTCGAGCCGTCTGTGCGGTTGGCCCTTTTGCGTTTGAGCTGCTGAATCGTTGTTTTGGAGCATGTTTTTTTATGCCGACGTCCTTGACCGAACTTTTTTCGCCCGCCTGTCATTTGTGCCCGCGACGTTGCGGTGCGGCGCGCGATGAGGGCGCGCACGGCGTGTGCGGTGCTAACGACACGCTCAAGGTGGCCCGCGCGGCGCTTCATATGTGGGAGGAGCCGCCTATCTCGGGCGAGGCCGGTTCGGGCACGATCTTCTTTAGCGGTTGCTCGCTCAAATGTGTCTATTGCCAGAACCACGAGATCTCGACGGGCAATTTTGGGCTTGAGATTTCGCCCGAGCGCTTGCTCGAGATTATGTTGGAGCTGCAGGACCAGGGTGCGAACAATATTAACTTGGTGACGGCGACTCACTACGCGCACCTGCTGCCGGCTGCGATTGCCGCGGCACGGGCGCGCGGGCTGGTCATCCCAATCGTCTACAACACGAGTGGCTATGAGCGCGCGAGTGCCGTGGCGGCGCTCGGCGATCTGGTCGATGTGTGGCTTACCGACTTTAAATATGCCGATGCGGGGCTTGCGCAGTCGCTCTCTCACATTAAGGACTACCCGCGTGTGGCCGTGTCGGGCTTAGCGCAGATGGCGCGCGAGATCGAGCGCCGCGGGGGAGAGCTGGTGGACGAGGACGGGCTCATGAAGCGCGGCATGATCGTGCGTCACCTGGTGCTGCCGGGGCATGCGGACGATTCGTGTCGCGTACTGGACCTGGTGTGGCAGACGGTGGGCGATGTGCCGATCTCGGTCATGAACCAGTACACGCCCAATGTACTCATGCGCGAGCAGGGCGGCGACCTGGCGCGTGCCGTGACGCGCGAGGAGTACGAGCGGGTGCTCGACCATGCCGACGACCTGGGCTTTACGACCATGTTCTGGCAAGAGGGCGGCGCGGTAGACGAGAGCTTCACCCCGGCCTTCGACACCACCGGTGTTCTTACCAGCGCAAAGTAGTGCGTTTGTCGATGATTTTTCTGGGACGGGGGATAAATAATCATCGGGTGGCTCGAGCGTTCGAAAAGTAGTCAAAACAGCCCCGTTCCAAAAAGACTGGGTATTGGGCGTTGACAGTTGGCGAGCCGTAGGTAAAATATCAACTTGTCCTGGGGACGTAGCTCAGTTGGGAGAGCGCTGCCGTCGCATGGCAGAGGCCGAGGGTTCGACTCCCTTCGTCTCCACCCTTGGATTTGATAAGCCGCTGACATTGTGTCGGCGGCTTTTTTTAAAAGAAAGGGCTGTACCATGGCCGAGCTTGAGTCCCAACCATTGTCCGACGAGGAGCGCGCTGAGTTGGAAGAGCTCCGCGCTGAGAAGGCCCGCCGCGAGGCCCAGGAAGAGGCCCGTCTCGAGCGTGAGGAGCTGGCTGCCCTGCGTGTCGAGCGTGCGAAGGCCGAGGAGGTCGCCGCGAACGCCGCATCCGCGCCGGCGCCCGCACCCAAGCCCGCTGCCGCGAAGCCTGCACCTGCCGCGCCCAAACTTCAGCCTAAAAAGGCCGTTCGTCCCAAGTCCGTCGAGCCCAAGCCGAGCCGTGACGAGATGACCTTTGCCCAGCGCATGGTTACCTCCAAGGAGCCTACGGGCGAGAACGAGATCCCTGGCATGGCGCCGGCTCAAAAAATCATCATTGTCCTTGCCCTCATCGCGTTTGTCATCTTTATGGGCTACACGATTCTGACCAGAATGGGCCTGCTCTAACCGATTTGCATCGGCCGTCATGTCCGCATCCTCTGCTCTCGTCCAACACTCAAATTCTGCACCACACATCCGAAAGGTCGCCCCATGGCTTTGACCGACATCTCGCATCCCACCGACATTGCAATGCTCACCGATCTGTACGAACTCACTATGGCCCAGGGCCTGTGGGAGAGCGACAAGGCCAATGAGCAGGGTTGTTTTACGGCGTTTTACCGCGACCATCCCTTTGGCAGCGCCTATGCCGTCATGTGCGGCACCGCCGAGCTGCCCGAGCTTGTCGAGAACCTGCGCTTTACGCCCGAGGACATCGACTATCTAGCTTCGCTCCAGGCTCCGGCCGGCGGCGCGATGTTTAAGCCTGCATTCCTCGACTACCTGCGCAACTTCCGTGCGCACGTGAACATTGACGCCGTGCCCGAGGGCGAGCTCGTGTTTCCGCGCGAGCCCATGGTGCGCGTCACCGGCCCGTCGCTGGAGTGCCAGCTTCTCGAGACCGCGCTGCTCAACATCGTCGGCTTCCAGACGCTTGTTGCCACCAAGACGGCGCGCGTGGTGTTGGCGGCCGACGGTCGTCCCGTGGCCGAGTTTGGCCTGCGCCGTGCCCAGGGTCCCGATGGCGGCCTGGCCGTCGCGCGCGCGAGCTACGTTGCCGGCTGTTCCTCTACGTCTAATGTGCTCGCCGGTCGCCGCTACGGTATTCCCGTCTTTGGCACGCATGCGCACAGCTGGGTGATGAGCTTCGATTCTGAGCTCGAGGCCTTCCGCGCATTTGCCAAGTCGAGCCCCAAGAACTGTACGCTGCTCATCGACACCTACGATGTACGCGAGGGCTGCGAGCATGCCATTACGGTTGCCAAGGAGATGGAGGCGGTGGGCGAGCGCCTGTCGGCTATTCGCATCGACTCGGGCGACCTCGCCAAGCTGTCCAAGTATGTCCGCGGCCGTTTTGATGCTGAGGGCCTGCCCTATGTGGGGATTTCGGTCTCCAACGACCTGGACGAGTACACGATCCAGTCGCTGCTCGACCAGGGTGCGCCCATCGATAGCTTTGGCGTGGGCACCAAGCTCGCGACCTGCTACGATCAGCCGGCGCTGGGCGGCGTGTACAAGCTTTCGGCCCGCCGCGCGAGCGAGACGGACCCGTGGACGCCGGTGGTGAAGCTTTCCGAGCAGCCCTACAAGCGCACGATTCCCGGCGTGCAGCGCGTGCGCCGTTATTACGATGGCTTTGGCGGCCCGGTCTGCGACATGATCTATGACGAGGACCATCTGGCAGGTGAGGGCGCCGCGCGCGGCAATACCCTCGTGGCCGTAAACGATGCGGCGCTGGTGACCGACGTGTCCGAGCTTGAGTATCGTGAGCTGCTGGTGCCGATCGTGCGCGACGGCAGTGCGGTTGCTCCGCGTGAGAGCATCAAGGACGCGCGCGAGCGCTGTGCTTGGGCACTCGATCATCTGGACGCAGCTTTCAAGCGCTTCCTGTACCCGCAGACCTATGTTGTGGGCATGGAGCAGGGCCTGGCTCAGGTGCGCGACGAGCTCGTGCGCAAGAACATGGCCGCGGCTTCGGCTTTCCCCTGGGCTCACTAATTCCTTGGGCGGTAGGGGCGAGTCACGCTCCCTTGGCCGCCAGCTCGGCCGTTCGCTGAACAGTTGATTGGTTTGACGTATGACGACTTCTTATAAAACGATGGTGGTAAAGATCGGTTCGTCCACGGTTGTGGGCGCCGATGGCAAGGTCAACCGCTCCTTTATCGGCGGACTTGCCGATCAGGCCGCAGTGCTGCGCAAGCTCGGCTGGCGTCTGGTCGTGGTGAGCTCGGGCGCTATCGCCTGTGGCTACCCCGTGCTGGGGTTCCGCCACGGTAACGGCCGGTCGGCGATCTGCCGAGCCTGCAGGCCTGCGCCTCGGCTGGTCAGTGCATCATCTCGTCGGCCTACGACGAGGAGTTTCATGCGCGCGACCTGCTCACCTCGCTCGTACTGCTCACGCGCCACGACACGGCCCGCCGCACGTCCTACCTGCATGCGCGCGACGCCCTGCTGCGCCTCGTGGAGCTTGGCGTGGTGCCGGTCGTCAACGAGAACGATACCGTTACCGTCGATGAGATCAAGTTTGGCGACAACGACACACTGGCGGCGCTTGTGAGCTGCCTGGTTTCTGCCGATCTGTGCGTGACGCTCTCGGACATCGATGGTCTCTATACCGCCAATCCGCATGAGGACCCCACGGCCGAGTTCGTCCCGGTCGTGCATAAGATCGATGCCAAGATTATCGCCTCGGCGGGCGATTCTTCCACATCGGTGGGAACGGGCGGCATGATTACCAAGATCCGCGCGAGCCGCATCCTGATGACGGCGGGCATCCAGAGCGTGATTTGCTCGGGCGAGGAGCCCGATGCGCTCGTGCGTCTCGCCCGCGGCGAGAGCGTGGGCACGCTGTTCGATCCGCCGGCGGAGCGTCTGGACATCGCACCCCGCAAGCTGTGGATCGCGCTGGGCGACAAGGCGCATGGTTCGGTGACGGTCGATGATGGTGCTGCGAAGGCGCTGGTCAGCCGTGGCTCGTCCTTGCTCGCGGTGGGTATTCGCGAGGTTGATGGCCAGTTTGCCGAGGGCGATGTGCTCGATGTGTGCGATCCGAGAGGTATGGTCGTCGCCCGCGGTATCGCCGAGGCCGATTCGGACGTGCTGGAGCTTGCAGCCGGACGCCGTCAGGACCAGATTGCCAGCAACCGCCTGCTGGCCGACTTGGCCGAGAAGCCCGCGATACACAGGGATAACTTGATCGTATTTGCATAACCAATTGACGCTGCAAACGCCCCTAAGCGGCAATCTGACGTTCAATCGTCGGGCATGACCAAAAGGTCAATGCCCTCCTCTTTCACGTCACCTTGCTCGCTTAGGGGCGTTTTCGCTTTCCGTCCTCTACCTGCGGCATTGTCGTTGCCGGCACTTGTTCGGCACTTGGGGACGTTCCTTTTAATATGAGCAGGACATTGTCAAGAGGCAAAATCGGGCCTGGCCCCAACGATATGGGGTCAGGCCCTCTCCCTATATCAACCCGTCCGCGGCGACCTCGGCGTGTCTTCCCGACGCTCGTCTTTGCAGTTTAATATCCGCCCGCGGCGATCTCTCGCTGGGCAATCCGTTGCTACGGCTGAGGCTTCTTCGTCGAACCGACAGTCTGTGCACGCGTGTGGCGCCCTGGGCGCTCGCAGAAAAGGGACCTGAGGTTCGCCTCAACGGCTTCGGATCGAACCGCTTCCGGGGTGATCGGCTTATGTGCGGGGGACCGGCCCCCTACGCCTCCTCGGCCATGAGGCCGACCGCCCACACCCAGCAGGCGAGCTCGCGCGCCGTGGCCACGTTCGCCTTGTTGTTGTGGACCCCGCGCGCGAGCAGCGCCTCCCGCCTCTCGACCAGCCTCCGCACGCCCTTGGCGGCATGCCTGCGGGCGACCCGGTCCGGGGCCTGGCCCTTGGCGAGGTCCTTCGGCCGCCCCGGGCACGTCAGGTAGTGCCACGCCGACTCCACCAGTGCCGTCCTGGCGAGCCGGTTGCCCGTCTTGGTTATCCCGCCGCGCCGCTCGGTCTCGCCGCTCGAGCGCTCCGACGGGATCAGCCCGCACCAGCTCGCGAAGGCCGGGGCCGTCCGGAACCTCGTGAAGGAGCCCGCCTCGGCTGCGAGCCTGAAGGCCGTCAGTGTGTCGATTCCCTTGATGCAGGAGAGCGCCTCGACGGCCGGGCGCCACCGGTCGGTCCGGGCGAGGGCGAGCACCTCCTTCTCGAGCTGCCGGCGGTCCGACTCCGCGCACCTCGCGGCCGTGACGTAGTACTCGAGCACGTCGCGCTGGGGCCCCTCGAGCCTGATCCCGGATATCCACCTCCAGTGGGCGCGCGTCCAGGATCCCTTCCTCGCCCCGTCGGCGTTGCGCTCGTCCCAGACGTGGCCCAGCCTGATCAGGAACATGTTGAGGCGCTGCCTGGCGCGGCGGTACTCCACCGTGGCGTCGTCGAGGGCGCGGTCGAGGTCCCGGGCGGCCTCGACGGCCGCATCGGGCAGCGGGACCTCCACGATGTTGTGGGTGGCGAGCATGCGGGCGATGAACTCGGCGTCGCGCCGGTCGTTCTTGCGGCGCGCGTCCGCCGCCGGCCTCTGCATCTTGGAGACGGCGGCCACGGCGCAGTCGAGGCCGAGCGCGCGCAGCTCGCGCGCCATGTGGAAGCCGGTGGGGCCGCTCTCGTAGCAGGCCCTGGGCTCCTCGAACCCGAGGGCCCACTCCGCGATCTCGGCGGCGTCCGTCCCGAAGTCACGGTGCACCACCTCGCCGGTGAAGGGGTTGAACGCCGCGGCGGCGACCGATCGCGCGTGGACGTCCAGGCCGATGGAGGTAACATGGGGCATGGGAAGCCTCCTCCCCGCAGGTGCGGTAAGGGCTACCGCACGGGCCGATACTCAAAGCCCATTGTGGCATCCCGAGCCCGCGGAAAGAAGCTGCGCCGCGGGGGAGGCGGCCCCAATGGCTTTCTCATATCGTCTTACGTTGCTTCGAACGTTGCTTGAGTGCCTCGGAAAGCCCGACGAGCGCTGTGAAGAACGAGACCAGAGCGGTCAGAAGTCTCACAAAATCAATCAGATCGGTCATGGGCATCACTTCCCGTCGCATGGAGGGCGCTGCCCGGCACATGGAACTGCCGTCAACAGCAATCATTCTATCAAAGTGCAGCCATAAATACGAATATATGTTCGCTTATAATGGAGCTGCGAGTTGATGAGCGAGGACGTTCTGGACAAGCGCTCGCAGGGCGGATTTGCCCCGGAGTTTCCGGAACGGTCCACGTGTGGTGGAGCACCGCCCCTTTTGCGTGCGCTGAGGCTTCATTACCGAAAATCCATTTGTTAGACCCGACGTCCGTGGATATAATAAGGTTGACGGCAGCCCAAGGGTGATAGCTGGGCAGCGCCGTTGCTTGGTCAAGGGGTCAAAGCCTTAATGGCAGCGACTTGTTATGCTTCGAATGCTGCTTGAGTGCCTCGGAAAGTTCGATAAGCGCCGTGAAGAGCAAGACCAAAGCAACCAAGAGCTCTACGAGCTCTGATGGGCCCGGGATGACCTCTGATTCAAGTCACCGGGCCTCAATCTTTTTCATCCATTTGAATAGAGTGGGCGGCGCTCTTGGGGTCGACTGTATGGCGTGTGCCTGGCGCGCGTGGCATTGCGTCCCGCCTTCATGTCCGCACGGGCGCCTATCCTTACGGCAATGTAGCCGCCTATGTAGCAAGCGACAAGCAACGGAGAAAGGCCCTAACCGTGTCAGCTGAAAAGACGCCGTGTATCTCGGCTATCGATACGACGAACTTTGCGCGCCAGATTGTGCTTGACTTTGAGTTTGCGCCGGTGCCAAAGCAACGCCAGCGCCGTGGACTGCGCAATGAGATTATCGAGATCGGCGCCGTTAAGCTCGATTACCACGGCAACGTTATGGGCGAGTTCTCGCAGTTTGTGCAGACGGAATTTACCGAAGGCGTTGCGTTTCCCGTCCGCGAGCTTACGGGGATATCGGCCGTGGACACCGCGATGGCCGATCCGCTCTATGTGGTGATCAAAAGGCTCAGCGATTGGATCGGTCGCTACTCCGCCCAGGTGGTCTGTTGGAGCGGGGCGGATCGTCGACAGCTTTTGACCGAGTGCCAGGCAAAGCACATCGATCTTTCCGCATTTCCTACGGACTGGGCCGACCTGCAGGCGTTTTACACCTCGATCATGGACGTGGGCAGCCACGGGTGCGTCTCGTTGAGTGACGCGGCGACGTGGTTTGGCATCGAGTTCGACGAGTCGACGGGCCACGCCCACAGCGCCCTAGCCGATGCGCGCGTGACCGCCAAGCTGCTCAAGCAAATGATGGACGGGGACTACCGCGTGAGCCCGTGCGTCCAGGAAGTCCGCCAACGGTGGGGGATGGGCGAGCGACCCCAGACGCGCCTTTCCAGCAAGTGCCCCGAGCTGGGCGACCTGCTGCTGATGCTGAAAACGGAGGGGAGGTAGGCGAGGCTCCGGGAATGACCTCTGACTCGATTCGCCGGGGCTCTTTTGTTTTTTTTGGAGCTTTCTCGCGGCGCTGACTTTGCTTCGCCTCATTTCGTATAAAGCGGCTGCTAGATTGCATGGTGATGATAAAATTAACCAGTTCAACACCAACAGTTGCCGTCTTGCGCAACGAGGAGTTCCGAGACGTATGAACGAGTCTGACACACGGCTTAAACTCATTGATCCTGCGATTATGAAGTCGTGGGATCGTAATACCCAAGTCTTCACCGAGTATTTCTTTACCAGTGGCGAGATCGTTGTGCGCGGAAGCATGGTCACCCGTAAAGACAAGAAGAAGGCTGACTACCTTCTGATGTATGCTCCGGGCATTCCTATCGCAATCGTCGAGGCCAAGGATACGGAGCACACCGTTGATGCCGGTCTCCAACAGGGGATGGGATATGCCCAGCTGCTCGATATTCCGTTTGCGTACAGCTCAAACGGAAAGGGTTTTGTTGAACACGATTTTCTTTCCGGGAAAGAGCGCGCTTTTACCATGGACGAGTTTCCCACTCCGGCGGAACTCTGGACACGATACTCAAAAGCTAAGGGGCTTGAGCATCCGTATAGCCAGGAGATTGTGACCGCTCCGTATTACCAGGAGCACGGTGGCAATCACCCTCGCTACTATCAGTGCATCGCCATCAATCGTACGCTTGAAGCTATTGCACGAGGCAAGAATCGCATCTTGCTCGTTATGGCAACGGGAACGGGAAAGACTTTTACGGCTTTTCAAATCGTTCATCGCTTGCGACAGACTACCGAGGTTCGTAAGGTTCTCTATCTGGCGGACCGCAATATTCTCGTCGACCAGACCATAGACGGCGATTTCAAGCCTCTCAAGAGGGTTACAACCAAGGTCGTAGGTCGAAAGCTCGATTCTGCTTACGAGGTCTATTTCTCGCTCTACCAACAGCTTGTTGGAGAAAACGGTGAAGAAATATTCCGCGAGTTCGACTCGGAATTCTTCGATTTGATTATCGTCGACGAGTGCCATCGCGGAAGCGCCGCGGCGGACTCCGCATGGCGTAAGGTACTTGAGTATTTCAATTGTGCAATTCAAATCGGTATGACGGCTACGCCAAAGGAGACGGAAGAGGTTTCAAACATTACCTACTTCGGCGAACCTGTCTACACCTACTCCCTTAAACAGGGAATCGAGGATGGCTTTCTTGCCCCGTATAAAGTTATTCGTCCTAAGCTGAACGTCGACATTTACGGATACCGTACTGAGGAAGGCGCCGTAGATGATTGCGGCGAAGCTCTGCCCAAACGTGTTTTCGAGAAGCAAGACTTCGACAGCGAGATTGTCATCAAAGAGCGCTACGAGGAAGTTGCCAAGCGGATAACTCAATTTCTAAAGGAGACGGATCGTTACTCCAAGACCATAGTCTTTTGCGTTGACATCGAGCATGCCGAAAACATGCGACGTGCCCTTGTAAACGAGAATGCCGATATCGTAAGAGATCACCCCACCTACATCATGAAGATTACGGGTGACGACAGGGAAGGTAAGGCTCAGTTAGATAACTTCATCGACCCCGACGAGAAATACCCGACCATCGTTACGACTTCGAAGCTTCTTACCACTGGTGTTAATTGCAAGACGTGTAAGGTAGTCGTGCTCGACAACAAGTTCGGTGAGCACGGAATGACGGAGTTCAAGCAGATTATCGGCCGCGGAACCCGTATCTGTGAGGACTACGACAAACTCTATTTCACCATCCTCGATTTTCGTGACGCATCGCGTTTGTTTGCAGATCCCGAGTTTGATGGCGAACCTGTTGTTGTGTTTGAGCCTAATCCGGGTGACCCCATTGCGGACCCGGGTCCCGGCGGCAATGGCGGCAGTCCCGTTCCGCCTCCGTCTCCGATCGTAGACCCACCCGTATTGCCGCCGGACGATCCGTCCTCCCATGTGAAATATCACGTTCATGGGGCCGACGTCTATGTAGTGTCGGAGATGGTGCAGTATTACTCCTCCGATGGCCTTCTTGTAACTGAGAGCCTTAAGGACTATACGCGAAAAAACATTCTCGGCGAATACGACACTCTTGACCACTTTCTAGCGGCGTGGAACTCTGAACATAAGAAACAAGCGATTATCGATGAGCTGCGCGCGCGTGGCGTATTCCTGGATGAGCTGCGGCTCGAGACTGGACAGGAGCAAATGAGCGACTTTGACCTCATTTGCCACATTGCTTACGACCAGAGACCTCTTACGCGCAGCGAGAGAGCCAATAGTGTCAAGAAAAAGGGCGTGCTCTATGAGTATGCCGGCGTCGCGCGTGAGGTCCTTGAAGCGCTTCTCGACAAATATGCGACGTCGAACCTCGTAGACTTGGACGACACCCACGTCCTCGACCTCGAGGAATTCCGTCGGTTTGGCAGCCCAATGAAGATCGTCGCCGCATTCGGCGGCAAACAACAGTACATTCAGGCAGCGCAGATGCTCGAGGACGAGCTCTACATCGCATAGAGAAAGGTAACGATAGCAAATGGCACTGGGATCTCTCGTAAAGACCCTGCAGAACATCATGCGCAAAGACGCCGGCATCAATGGCGATGCGCAGCGCATTGAGCAGATGACTTGGCTTTTCTTCCTCAAGATTTACGATGCCAAGGAGCAGGAGTGGGAGTTTCACGATGACTCCTATCAGTCCATCATCCCCGAGCGCTTGCGCTGGTATAGCTGGGCGCACGATGCGAAAGACGGCAAGGCGCTTACTGGCGATGAGCTTCTCGACTTTGTAAACAATGATCTATTCAAGACTCTTGAGAGTCTTGAGCTTGCACCTGATGCGCCTTTGCGACACGTCGTCGTCAAGGCTGCTTTTACTGACGCCAACAACTACATGAAGGATGGGATTCTACTTCGTCAAGTCATCAACGAGATTGACGAGTCGGTTGACTTTACCGAGTACAAAGAGCGCCACGCCTTCGGTGAAATTTATGAGACCATCCTGAAAGACTTACAGTCCGCGGGTAATGCCGGCGAGTTTTACACGCCCCGAGCGGTGACTGACTTTATGGCCCAGGCGCTTGCGCCCAAGCTCGGCGAGACTGTGGCTGACTTCGCGTGTGGCACGGGCGGCTTTTTGACGAGCGCCCTCAAGATTCTCGACTCCCAGGTTCAGACTCCAGCCGATCGTGAACTCTATGCAAGATCGGTCTATGGCATCGAGAAGAAGCAGCTCCCTTACCTGCTGTGCGTGACCAACATGCTGTTGCACGATATCGATAATCCTGAAGTCTTTCACGATAACTCTCTCGAGAAGGATGTTCGCGAGTGGAAGCACAAGCCTGGCGGCCAGTTTGACGTCGTACTTATGAACCCGCCCTATGGCGGGTCCGAGAGTGCATCGGTGCAAAACAACTTCCCTGTTGCACTCCGTAGCTCCGAGACCGCAGATCTATTCCTTGGACTCATTCTTTATCGTCTTAAGCGAGGCGGCCGCGCTGCTGTTATCATTCCGGATGGTTTTCTCTTTGGCCAGGATAGTGCAAAGACGGAGATCAAGCGTCGCCTGCTTGAGGACATGAACTTGCATACTGTCTTGCGCCTTCCACAGAGTGTCTTCGCTCCGTACACGAGCATCACTACTAACGTTCTGTTCTTCGATAATACGGGGGCCTCTGAGGGCGTTTGGTTCTATCGCATGGACATGCCCGAGGGGTATAAACACTTCTCTAAGACCAAGCCCATTAGGATCGAACATTTTGCACCTGTAAAGGAATGGTGGGAGAACCGTTGGGATATCGAGGAAGACGGCAATCCCAAGGCCAAGTACTATACGGTTGACGAGTTGCGAGACGGCGGTTTTAACTTTGACGTGTGCGGCTATCCTCACGAGGAAGAGGAGATCTTACCGCCTGACGAACTGATCAGGAACTACAAAGAAGAGCGCGCTAAGCTCGATGCCGAGATTGACCAGAAGCTTGCTCGTATTTGCGAGATTCTTGGGATTGAGGCGTAGATGAAGGCAAAAGACCTGAAGAACTCAATCCTGCAAATGGCGATTGAGGGAAAGCTCGTTCCACAAGACCCGAGTGATGAGCCTGCAAGCGTCCTGCTTGAGCGTATTCGTGAAGAGAAGCATAAGCTTATTGCTGAGGGTAAGGCTAAATTCCCGAAGGGCGGGGAGAGCATTATCTATATCGGTTCCGATGGCTCCCCCTATGAGAAGCGGGTGGACGCCAAAGGTCGCGTGACTAGCGATAAGTGCATCGCGAACGAAGTGCCGTTTGAGGAGCTGCCCGAGGGGTGGGCTTGGGCAAGGCTGGAAACCGTATATAACTTCATTGATTACAGGGGTAAAACACCTCAAAAATCACCTTCAGGTGTTCGACTAATGACTGCGAGCAACATTCGCCAAGGCTATATTGATTACACGCGCGAGGAGTATATTTCAGAAGACGAATATGCAACACGCTTGTCTCGCGGGGAGACCCACCGTGGCGATTTGCTGTTTACAACCGAAGCCCCGATGGGGTATTGCGCGATATGCGAAATGAAACGTTGCAGCTGTGGACAGCGTGTCATTACCCTTCAGAATTACGGCACAGTTGGTCCAGACAATGCCCTGTTCTGCCAAATAATTCTATCTCCACTGTTCCAAATTCAAGTTAAGGATCATGCCACGGGGACGACCGCAAAAGGAATCAAAGCAGCAGTGCTAAAAGAGCTATTTCTTCCGATTCCGCCCCTCGCCGAGCAGCGCCGCATCGTCGAGCGGGTGAACGAGCTCATGCC
>UQJA01000008.1 GCA_900541285.1 uncultured Collinsella sp. | reverse complement strand
GCCGGCGGCCACGACAACGTGACCGTAGTAGTCGTTGACCTGGTTGACGATGGCGTTATGCGCGAGGCGCAACGCGTGCGTCGCCGCAACATTACTATCGCCGCCATCCTGGCCCTCGTCTTTGTGCTGGCAGCTGGCGTCTGGGCCTACACGGGTGTCACCGGCTCGTACTACCTGGGTACCTACCAGGGCAATGTCGCCGTCTGGCGCGGCCTGCCCGGCAAGCCGCTCGGACTCAAGCTCCACTGGCTCGAAAGCGAAACCAGCATCAAGCTGTCCGACCTGCCCGAAGACACGCAAAACCGACTCAAGGCGGGCATTCCGCAAACAAGTGTCGACGATGCGCAGGACACGATATCCAAGTACCGCCACCAGATCGACGAGGAGCAGACCCGCCAGGTGATCGACGCGCAAACGATTCGCGACAACACCAATCAGGGATCGACCTCCGAATCAGATTCCGAGAAAACCGCCGAACAGTCCGCCGAGGCCGAAGCCTCCGAAAAGAACTAGAAAGGGAGTGCCGCTTATGAGTCGCCGCAACACCGAGCTGCTCTTGCTCATCGCCTCGGCGTTCCCCGTCATCCTGCTGTATGCGATGTACGTGCTCACCGCGGGCGCCGCCATCTCCTTTGAGACGCTCGCCGTGCCGATCGGCCTCTTTGCCGCCTTCGCTGCGGCACATATCGCCGTGCGCATCTTGGCGCCCGGCGCCGACCCCGCCATCCTACCCATCGTATTTATACTTTCGGGCATCGGCATCACGTTCGTGACGCGTCTCGCCCCCGCTCTCGCCATCTCACAGCTCATCATCCTGTTTGTCTCGGTGGCGCTCATGGTGGGAACGCTCGCACTGGTCAAAAACCTCGACGTAGTCATGCGCTACAAGTACACCTTTGGCATCATCGGCATCATTCTGCTGATGCTGCCTATCTTTATCGGCACCACGATCTCGGGCTCCAAGCTGTGGATTCGCATCGCGGGCTTTACCATCCAGCCCGGCGAGTTCGCCAAGGTCTTTATCGTGCTGTTCCTGGCCGGGTACCTGGCCGAGAACCGCGAGCTGCTCTCCATCTCCAACCGCAAGATCCTGGGCTTTAAGATCCCTCGCCTGCGACTGCTGCTGCCGCTGTTTGCCGTGTGGGGTGTGTGCCTGCTCGTCGTCGTCTTCGAACGCGACCTGGGTTCGGCCGTGCTGTTCTACACCATCTTCTTGCTGATGCTCTACGTTGCCACGGGGCGCTTTTCGTATGTCGTTATCGGCCTTGCGCTCTTAGCCGTTGGAGCCGTGGGCGCCTACAAGTTCCTGTCTCACGTTCAGGTGCGTTTCCAGGTTTGGCTCGATCCGTTTAAGGACGCCCAGGGCCAGGGCTACCAGATCGTCCAGTCGCTCTTCTCGCTTGCCGATGGCGGTCTGGTCGGTGTTGGCATCGGCTACGGCATGGCCAACAACATCCCTGTCGTCGAGTCCGACTTTATCTTCTCGGCTATCGGCGAGGAGATGGGCCTTTTGGGCGGCGGCGCCGTGCTCATCCTGTTTATGCTCTTTGCCGTTCGCGGCCTGACCACAGCTGCCCGCGCAAAGTCCGACCTTGCCGCCTTTAGCGCCACCGGTCTTACGGCAGCCATCAGCTTCCAGGCCTTCTTGATCGTTGGCGGCGTAACCCGCCTAATCCCGCTGACCGGCGTCACCCTGCCCTTTATGAGCCAGGGCGGCTCCTCTTTGCTGGCGAGCTTTATCATCGTCGCGCTCCTGCTGCGCGCCGGTGACGAGGCGACCGGACGCGAGGCCGAGCTTACCGGCACCGGCACCATGGCCGCCATCACCGATGATCAGGTCGCATCTGCCGCCGCCCCGACGGGCACGCGCTTTGCCACCTCGTCTTCCTACGGCAGCCATTCCGTCGGCTCGCGCATGCGCCGTCGCCTGCTCGACACGCCTGAATCCGGTGTGCTCGGCCGCGTGGCGCTCGCCAACCGTCTAACCCGCGCGGTGCTCGCCTTTACGGCGCTGTTCGCCATCCTTATCGGCAACCTCACCTATGTCCAGGTCATTAAGGCCAAGGACTATCAAGACATGCCGACCAACAACCACACCATCGCCCGCTCCAAGTACATCCAGCGCGGCTCCATCATCACGTCCGACGGCGTGACGCTGGCCGAGTCGCTGCAGCAGGAGGACGGCACCTACGTACGCTCCTACCCCAACGGTAACCTGGCAGCACACGTGGTTGGCTACGTGAGCCAGCAGTATGGCACCACCGCCATCGAGAGCGTCATGAACGACACGCTCACCGGTTCTAAGGACTACTCCAGCTGGAACAACGCCATCGCGTCGCTCGCGGGCCAGACCCAGCCGGGCAACACCGCCAAGCTCACCATCGACTCGCGCATCCAGACGGCGGCCGAGCAGGCACTCAAGGGCTTTAAGGGCGCTGTAGTGGTCATCGACCCGCGTACCGGCGCGGTTCTCGCATGTGCCAGCTCGCCCACATACGACAACACCAACATCGATGCTCTGCTGCAGACGGGCGGCGGCGAGGACGGCTCCATGTACAATCGCGCCATGGACGCGCTGTACACGCCGGGCTCAACGTTTAAGGTCGTTACGCTTTCCGCGGCACTCGAGACCGGTACCGCCAGCCTTACCAGCACCTACCAGGCGCCCGGCTCCATGGACATCGGCAACGCACCGGTCACCAACTATGCCAACGAGAGCTACGGCACCATCAGCCTGCAGCAGGCCTTTGCCGTGTCCTCCAACGTCGTCTTTGGCCAGGTGGCAAACGAAGTTGGCGCAAACACGCTCGTGCAGTTTGCCAACGCCTTTGGCTATGGCCAAAAGCTCGGCCAGGACCTGACCTCCGCGGCCTCCATCATGGCCGACCCGTCGCTCATGACCGAGTGGGAGACCGCCTGGGCCGGCGCCGGCCAGCCTGTCGGCATGGACCACACGCCCGGCCCGCAGACCACCGTCATGCAAAACGCCGTGATTGCCGCCGCCATCGCTAACAGCGGCGTGGTCATGGACCCGTACTTTGTAGCCCAGGTACTCGCCCCGGACGGAACCGTGGTCAAGACCACGCAGTCCCGCTCGCTGGGTCAGGCCGTCAGCTCCGCCACGGCCGACCAGGTCAAGCAGGCCATGCTTGCCGTCGTCCAGTCCGGCACCGGCACCGATGCCCAGATCCCCGGCGTCAAGGTCGCCGGCAAGACCGGCTCGGCCGAGATTGGCGGCACCAACGTCAATTCGATGTTCGTTGGCTTTGCACCTTACGATTCACCCACAGTCGCCATCTCGGTGGCCTTAGAGGATTACGACAAGCATGACGTCAAGGCCGCCAAGATCGCCGGCATCGTCCTGACCGCGGCGCTTGCCGCACAGGGAGCGTGATGCCCATGATCGAATCGGACACCCGAGGCGCGCCGCGGCCGAAGAGTTAGCGGCAACGCGCCACACGGCCCCAGCGGCCACATCGTAGGTACTACACACATCGTTGAGCGAATAGTTATGTTAGGAGCAGGAATGGAACAGAGGGTCCTCGGGGGAAGATACCTCCTCAAGGATAAGGTGGGGACAGGCGGCATGGCGACCGTCTACCGTGCACAGGACCAGGTCCTCGACCGCACGGTAGCCGTCAAGATTATGCTGCCGCAGTATGCTGGCGACGCAACCTTCGCCGCACGCTTTAAGCAGGAGGCCCAGGCAGCAGCCGGTCTCTCCTCCCCCTATATCGTGGGCGTCTACGATTGGGGCAAGGACGGCGACACCTATTACATCGTCATGGAGTACCTGCGCGGCACCGACCTTAAGAGCGGCATCAAGAGCCACGGCGCCCTCGACCCCAAGAAGGTCGCCCAGATCGGCTCGCAGATTAGCTCCGCGCTTTCGGTCGCCCACAAGCACGAGATCATCCACCGCGACATTAAGCCGCAGAACATCATGGTGCTGCCCGACGGCAACATCAAGGTGATGGACTTTGGCATCGCGCGCGCCAAGAACAGCCACCTCACGCAAGACAACAACGTGCTGGGAACCGCTCACTACGTCAGCCCCGAGCAGACCCGCGGTCAGGACCTCGGCCCCACCTCGGATATCTACTCGCTGGGCGTCGTGATGTACGAGTGCGCCACCGGCCGCGTTCCCTTTGACGGTGACGACGCTATCTCGGTCGCACTCAAGCAGGTCAACGAGCTGCCTATTCCGCCGAGCCAGATCAACTCCGGTGTCGACGCCGACCTTGAGCGCATCATCCTCAAGTGCATGGAGAAAGACCCGGCAAACCGCTTCCAGACCGCCGACGAGCTGCGTCAGGTGCTCAACAGCTACCTGTCGGGCCGTGCCGTCAACGTCTCGGAGCCCACGCGCATCATCGGTGCCCCCGGTGAGCTGGGCGCCACCAAGACTCGCGAGCTTTCCGATCAGACGCGCGCCATGGTGCGTCCCGTCTCGGGCGTGAGCGGCCAAAATACCGCCCGTAGCTCGGTTTCGGGCTCCACCGGCTCCTACGAGGTCGAAAAGCCCAAATCCAACAAGAACAAGATCATCGCCGCCGTGGTGGCAGCCGTTGCCGTCATCGGCATCGTGGTGGCCTTTGCCACAGGACTCTTTGGCGGCGAGCAGGTCACCGTGCCCGATGTGCTGGGCAAGGACCAGCAGACTGCCGTCGAGCTGATCAAGGAAGCCGGCCTCGAGGTCGGCACCATCGACCAAAGCTACAACGACGATGTCGACGAGGGCAAGGTCGCCGAGCAGACGCCCAACGGCAACACCAAGAAGGCCAAGGGAACCAAGGTGAACCTGGTAATCTCCAAGGGCCCCAAGCCCTCCGAGAAGGTTGAGGTTCCCCAGCTTGTCGGCCTGACCAAAGACCAGGCCGAGGCCGCGCTGGCAAGCGTTGGCCTGAAGGGCAACGCCTCCGAGGAGGCCAATGAGGCCGATGAGGGCCAGGTCTTTGAGCAGGGCACCGGAGCCGGTAAGGAAGTCGAGAAAGGCACGACCATCTCGTACAAGGTCTCGGGCGGCCCGGATACCACGTCCGTCCCCGACCTGACCGACATGACCGAGGCCCAGGCGCGCAACGCCCTCGATATGGCAGGCTTTGGCGTCGACGTGAGCTACCAGGAGAACGACTCGGTTACCGAGGGCACCGTGATCAGCTGGAACCCCAGCGGCAAGCAGAAGCCCGGCGCCACGATTACCGTCGTCATTGCCAAGAAGTCCGGCAAGGCCAGTGTTCCGGGCAACCTGTACGGCAAGAGCATCTCCGCCGCCGTCACCGCGCTCAACAACGCCGGTTTCTATAACATTGGCTTCTGTGACCAGAACGGCAATCCCGTGAGCGGTAACGAGGATGCCACCGTTACGGGTATCTCCCCCACGGGCAAGCAGTCCACCGACAGCACGATTACGCTGACGGTCGCACTTTCTGGCTCGGGTTCGGGCTCTGGCTCGGGTTCGGGCTCTGGCTCGGGCACGAGCACGGGCGACGATTCCGGTACGACCAACTAGTCGCCACCCCACCGCTCATTACGGCTCTCGCCGCAAACATATTCGCTCACAGGCGCCCGCTTGCTCCCCCAGTAAGCGGGCGTTTCGTTTTTGACATGGCATGAAACAGAAGAGCCCGGCACCGTGGCGGTGTACCGGGCTCGATCAATCTCTGGTGCCCCCGGGCGGATTCGAAAACTCCCCCCGCGGGGAAATTGGTGACGCGGGTGTCGACGGTCCGAATTGGCCGAGCGCGACATGGCCTGCAAGGGACAGACCGAGCGCTCGGAGAGCGCCCGCGTGCGCGTCGCGGTTGCCCGCCGGGAGCGAGCCGGTTGGCCAGGCAACGCGAGCCCAGGCAGGTGAGCGCCAGTTGAGCCGACGCCAAGAAGACGCGATCGATGGGGAGCATCGCACGACGGCGCTCGGCGACCCGGCGCGAGAGGCCCCGCCCGGCGACCACGGCGGAGCGATGGCGACTACTGGGAGCCATCGAGCGAAGCCGTTCGGCGGGCGGGGCCGGCGTGAGCGGAGGCAGACGAAACGCGACCCTGGGGAGCGTTGCCAGGGAGCCGCAGCAAGAGCGACGCGTGGCCGATTGCTACGCAATAACCCCGAATCGCTACCGTTCGATAATTCCGATTGGAAGTAGTTTTCCTTTGCACTATAGCCGGAGGTTATACTATTGAGTATTTTTGTCGCGATTCAATTCGCACCAGCTCGTTATCGAAGGATTTCACATGGCCAGGAAAGAAGCCGCGCTCGATCTTTGGGTTGCCGACAGGCTCACCGAGTGTGATATTGAGTTCACATCACAGGGGAGCAGCATCAAAGAAATCGACACCGCCCTCAAGGACGCATCCAAGCGCGGAACGGGAAACGCTGGCTATCCTGAATACGTTTCGAAAATTGGCCGCTTTGTTCTTGTCATCGAAGATAAGGCGAGCCAAAGTCGACATGAAAAGCTAACAGATTCTGGCATCCTCGACATGAGCACCGAGGCCGTTACCGATTATGCCGTCAACGGTGCCTATCACCACGCCTCGCACATCGCAAAGAAGAGCCCTTTCACTGAGGTCTTCGCCGTTGGGGTTTCAGGGGACTCCAAGCTCACACCATATCTCCCGTGTTCGTGAATGATCGAGAAGGCTACAAGAGGCTCCCAGACCTCGAATCGTTCACTTGGCTCTCACCGAGCAACATCGTTGAATACTACACACGGTATGTTCTTGACGAACCAACCGACGTCGAGAAGACCACCGAACAAATTCTCAAAGATGCGGCAGAGCTCCACGAATATCTTCGCACCTACGGCTCCATCAAGGACCAAGATAACGCCCTCGTAGTGGCTGGCGTCCTTCTCGCTCTGGATGAAATCGAATACGGCGGGTTCTCAATCGACTCCCTTACCGGCGACCAGACCGAGGGCATGCGCGACGGCGACAAGCTGATGAACGCCATTCGCGGAAGACTCACGCGCTCCAACGTCGGACCAGATGTAAAGAAAAACAAGCTTCTTGCTGAGTTCGGCATTATTCAAACAGGCTTCCACTTGAACGAAGTCAACGATACCCTCGGGATGACCCCGTTGCACTACTACACCAACTTCCTTAACGAGCACGTTTTCAAGAGCATCAAGTACCAGAATACTTCAGAAGACTTCATAGGTCGCTTTTACGGCGAGTTCATGAGCTATTCCGGCGGGGACGGCCAAACGCTCGGCATCGTGCTCACGCCAAAGCACATCTGCGACCTTATGTGTGAGCTCGTAGATGTTAAGCCTTCGGATACGGTGCTTGACCCAACATGCGGAACGGCGGGATTTCTCATCGCCGCCATGCATCGCATGCTTTCTTCTGCAACCAGCGAGCAGGAACGCAAAGACATTAAGATAACGCGCTTTCACGGCATTGAGCTCCAAAGCAACATGTTTGCAGTCGCGGCTGCAAACATGATTCTTAGGCGCGACGGAAACAGCAACCTTGAATGCTGCGATTTCCTCAAGCAGAATCCGGCCCAAATACAGCTCAAAGGGTCAACGGTCGGGCTGATGAATCCTCCTTATAGCCAGGGAACCAAAGCGGATCCAAGCCAATACGAGCTATCTTTTGTGGAACGTCTTCTCGACTCTTTCACAATAGGTGCGAGAGCGGCGTCATCGTTCCGCAATCATCAATGACAGGAAAGAGCAAAGCCGAGAAGGAGTTCAAGGTCTCCATCCTCAAGCATCACACCCTCGAAGGCGTTATTACGTGCAACACCGATACATTCTATGGGGTCGGGACTAATCCCGTCATAGCTGTATTTACCGCTGGCGAGCCTCATGATCCTGATAAAGAGTGCCGATTTATCGATTTCAGAGACGACGGCTACGAGGTGCGTGCACATGTCGGCCTCGTCGAAGGCGACTCTGCAAAGGACAAGAGGCAACATCTTCTAGACGCCTGGAACGGCCACGAAGACGCCCCCTCGAGGTTTTGTGTCCGTTCGTCCGTCAAGGCCGACGACGAGTGGCTTCACAGCTTCTATTACTTCAACGACGAGATACCTTCCGAAGAGGATTTCGAGAAGGCAATAGCCGATTATCTAACATTCCAGCTAGACATGGTTTCTCATGGTCGTAGCTATCTCTGCGAGGAGGGCCCCGATGCTTGATTTGAATAACAGGGATTGGGCACCCTTTAAAATCTCGGATTTATTTCAACCGGCTCGCGGCACCGAAAAAAACATGACCTCTCTTCAGGTCGGAGACGTTCCACTTATTTCCGCTCGCAACTGCGACAACGGCGTAAAGGCTTTTGTCTCTATCCCAAACGAAAGACTTCATCGTGGCCACGCCATCACTCTAAACAATGACGGCGATGGCGGGGCGGGTCTCGCATACTACCAACCAATGGAGTTCGCTCTCGACACCCACGTAACGGACTTAAGGCCAAGAGACTCAAGCGGAAACCTCTCAAGATATGCCATGCAATTCGTGGCCGCATCCATTTCTAAACAGCGAACGCTATTCGGCCACGGAAGGTCAATCAGCCTAAAACGGCTCAATTTGCTACGAGTAATGCTTCCCATCGATGAGTCCAGCAATCCCGATTGGCAATTCATGGAGGACTACATTCGCGAGCGCGAGGCGATTCAAATCGAACACTGCTGCGAATTCCTAATGAAGCGCACCTCCGACATCGAGAGCGAGAGAGTAATCGACTTCGAACTCAACTCTTCCTCCTTGTTCAGAAGAAATTGGGAGGCATACCCAATCAACCAGATATTCGACATTCACTCTGGAAAGCGCCTAGAATCCCGAAACCGAAAGCCCGGAAGACGCCCATTCATCGGAGCGCTCGACAACAGCAACGGTATCGCCGGTTTTGTAGCCGATAGAAACTCATCACTCGACAGCAATGTCCTCGGCGTGAACTACAACGGCAACGGAGTTTGCCTTGGGTTCTATCACCCGTATGAATGCATCTTCTCTGATGACGTCAAACGCTTTCATCTCAAGAACAATGAGGGCAATGAGTTTATTTATCTATTCCTAAAGGTCGCAATCCAGCAACAAAAGAGCAAGTATGGTTATCTCTACAAGTTCAACGCCACAAGGATGGCAAGACAGTCGATTATGCTCCCCTCCACAAACAGCGGTGAGCCCGACTTCGTCTTCATGGAAGCAGTCGGATGGGCAATTACCCTTAGACTACTTAAAAGGCAAATGGACTATATAAATAACTCGTATTCCTAGCAGAAAGACGAGTTTTCAACGGCGCCTGCGCCGTAAGGCCCTCCGTGCAATCCTAAGACGTCGGAGGCTGTTGGAAACTCGCCCATCTCACAGCAACGTCAACCTAGGTTTTCAACGCTTTCCTTAACCAAAGGGCCCTACATCCAGCCCGCAGGCTGTGGGAAGGGTTGAAAACCAGCCCTGAGGATAAAATATGAAGTTGAGATGATTTCACCATAGAAAGAACTTTCGCCCCTAGCTCACCTCTCAATCGAGTTTTGCCCCTATTCATACAAAAACAGGCCAGACGATTTACACCGTCTGGCCTGCGATTTCTCTGGTGCCCCCGGGCGGATTCGAACCGTCGACACCCGCTTTAGGAGAGCGGTGCTCTATCCCCTGAGCTACGGAGGCATGTTGTATTAGTGTAGCAGATTTGCGCCACTACCATGCAGCGCATAGCCGCTCTTCGAGATAGTCATCTGCGACGTTCTTTAATGACTAGTCGTTTAGGAACGTCGCAGATGACTACCCAACGACTAGTTGCCTTTGTGGAAAAGGTTTTTGATGACGGAGGGGATGCTCTTGGCGCCCTTGGCCGTCACATCGATAAAGTCAGGCGAACGCACGAGCTTATCCTCGTCAACGTACTTGCGGACCGCGCGAAGCGTCTCTTTGTCGTCGCGCGTCGAAAACGTAAAGTGACCGTTGTCCTTGGTGAAGATGGCAAAACGCGTAATCTTCTTGGTGCCGCGCAAAACCTCGGCGGCAATATAGTCAACCTCGTCCCACGGGATTTGAATAAAATCCTCGGGATTACGCTCGTTATAGTACTCGAACGCCTTATTGCCCACCATTACGTTACCGTGACTGGTAAGCCCCATCAGGCAGGTTGCCGGTGTTGCCAGATCGACCGTGCTGTTCTGAGATTGCGCCATGCGCGCCTCGCCCTCCAAATAAAACAATCGGACCGCATCCAGTGTACTCACCGGATGCGGTCCGTTTCAATGGCTCAAAAGCCCTTGCCCAGCAATTCTCGGTCTTAAGCCGAAACGTGCTTACATGAAGCCGCAGACGCGACCGATGATGCCAACGGCGAAGAGAGCCAGGATGATGACGATCGGGCTGACCTTCTTCTTGAGGAGCTTGCAGACCAGCAGGGTCAGGCACACGGCGGCAAGGCCGGGGATGAGCTGATCGAGGTTGGCCTGAAGCGTGGTGACCTTCACCTGATCAAGGGCGCTAGCACCGATGGAGTTATACATCGTCAGTGCTTCCTTGACACCCTCAGAACCGGAGGGCAGGTTAGCCCAGTCGATAAAGGCACCAGCAGACTGCGTGACCTTGGAGACGACCGGGGTGAAGGAGATGGACACCCAGCGCTCGACCAGGGCGCCGATGATGAACATACCCAGGATGGAAGCACCCTCGGTGACCTTGCCCATCAGACCGCCGGAGAGGTCCTTGGCGATGGAGGAGCCGACCTTGTAGCCAAACTCCTGCGTGTACCACAGGAAAGCGTAACGGATGATGTTCCACGCGAAGAAGAACAGCAGCGGACCGGCAATGCTGCCGGACAGGGCCATGGAAGCGCCCAGAGCGCCCAGAATCGGGCGAAGGGTGAACCAGAAGGCGGGGTCGCCGACGCCGGCGAGCGGGCCCATCATACCGATCTTGACGCCCTGAATGGCGACGTCGTCAATCGGAGCACCGTTGGCGCGCTCCTCCTCGAGAGCGAGGGTAACGCCAATGACGGGGGCGGAAACATAGGGGTGGGTGTTATAGAACTCCAAGTGGCGCTTAAGAGCGGCAATCTGGTCATCCTTGCTGGTGTAGAGCTTCTTGATCGCAGGGATCATTGCGAAGCACCAGCCGCCGTTCTGCATACGCTCGTAGTTCCACGAGCCCTGAAGGAACTGATGACGGAAGCAAACCTTCTTACGGTCAGCCTTGGTGAGCTGAATCTTGTTCTCTGCCATATGTATCACTCCCCTCCTACTCGTAATCGTTCAGAATGTCGCCGAGCGGGTCGCCGGAGCCACCGCTCATGCCGCCACCCTGCTTGGCCAGATCCTTAAGGCCAAGGTAGATGAGGGCAAGGGAGATGCCGATGAGGCCAAGGGCGATCAGCGTGAGCTGAGGGATGGCGGCAAGGACAAAGCCGAGGATGAAGAACGGCCAGGTCTCCTTGGTGGCCATCATGTTGATGACCATGGCGTAACCGACGGAAGCGACCATGCCGCCGCCGACAGCCATACCGCCGGACAGCCAGTCGGGCATAGCGTTAAGCGCGTTGGTAACAGCCTCGGCCGGGATGATGCACAGAAGCACTGCCGGGATGGCGATACGAAGGCCCTGCATGAGGATGGCAGCGTACTGCCAGCGCTCGATGCCGGCGAAGTCGCCCTTCTCGGCGCAACCGTCCATGGCGTGAGCGATAGCGGTAGCCAGGGTACGGCAGATCATGGTCAGGAACAGACCAGCGACCGACAGCGGGACGGCGACGGCGATAGCGGCGGTAACGGCCTTGGCAGAATCGGTGGCGCCACCGTTGAGGGCGAGCACCATGATGATCGAAGAAGCGACCGAGGCCAGAGCGGCGTCAGGCGCGACAGCGGCGCCGACGTTAGCCCAACCAAGGGCCATCATCTGGAGCGAACCGCCCAGGAGGATGCCCTCCTGAAGGTGACCGGTTACGAGACCGATAAGCGTACATGCCACGAGCGGCTGATGGAACTGGAACTCATCCAGAATGCCTTCCATACCGGCAAGCAACGCGACAATCGCAACAAGCAGAATAGTGATTGCAGACATGTATCGGACCCTCCTTTACTATGCTTGAGCGGCCAGTTCGGCCTTAGCTTTCTTCAACATGGCGTCGAGATCCTCGGAGGAATCCGAAGGAACCTTGCGGACCTCGAACTTGACGCCCTTGGCCTTGAGGGCCTCGAGAGTCTTAACGTCGTCATCGCCCATAGCGACGGCGTTGGTGACGACGACCTTGCCCTTGGAGTGAGCCATGGAACCGATGTTGACTTCCTTGATGTCGACGCCGGCCTCGATGGCCTTGAGGATATCCTGCGGGTTCTCGAAGAGCAGCATGGCCTTGGTGTCACCAAAGCGCGTGTCCTTGACGACCTCGGCCATCTTCTTGATGGGCACGACGTTGGCATGGACTCCCGGAGGGGCAGCCTGCTCGATCATGGTCTTGCGGAGCTCGTCGTGAGCAACGCCGTCGGAAACCACGATGATGCGGTTGGGGTTGATCTGCTTGGTCCACGTGGTGGCCACCTGGCCATGAAGCAGACGGGTGTCGATACGGACGTGGGCGATCTTGATGTGCCCATCGCCGATGACCGTTCCCGGAGGGATGGCGCCTGCAGGAGCAGCGGCGGCCGCAGCCGGCTTCTTCTCCTCGGGCTCCAAAGACTCGGGCTTGACGCGCACGCCAGCCTTAGCCTCAGTCACGAGATGTTTTGCGATCGCATGTGCAGTGTTCTTTGCGTCAAAGCGCTGCGAATATGCCTCGATGAGCATAGGCAGGTTGACACCGGTGACGATAGCCCAGGAATCGTGACCCTCGATGAGCCCGCTGATCTGGTTGAACGGCGTGCCGCCCCACAGATCAACGAGGAAGAGCACCTGCTCCTGGTCCTCGAAGGAAGCGATTGCTTCCTCGACCTTGGCACGGAAGTCGTCGGGGCCCATACTCGGCTCGAGCGAGACCACGGCAACAGACGGCTGATCGCCAAAGACCATCGAGCCCGTCTGCTTGATTCCGGCTGCCAAGTCCCCATGGCTAGCAAGAACAATACTTACCATCACATAACCTCCTTTTTGTCTACGTATTTCCTACACGACATGAACGAAGTATACCTGTTTGGATTGTGGAATTATAGCTGAATTCGCAAAAGGTTGGATTATTTGTTTAAACGTCTAGGTTTGTTACAAGTTGATTACGTTGCTATTTTTCAACTCATTTCCCGCTAAAGCGTCGCTCATCAAGTCATGTATTTTATAGATACAAGCATGCTGTTCATTGATACCGATTTTAAGCAAGTGCGAATGCACTTGTACTGCCGCTATTTTGTTTAAACAGACATAACTTGACTATTAGCGTGACTTATGCTCTAGCGCAAGTAGTCATTGGGGACGTTCTTAAACGACTAGGGGCTAGACGATGTGGAGAGGGTTGGCGGCGTCGACGGCATCGGGGGCGTCGGAGAGACCGTCAGGGGCAGCGTCTGCCGGGTCCTCGTCGGGGGTCTCGATCTGCTTGATCATGACCTCCTGGCCCTGCAGCAGGTATGTCTCGCCGCTGCCGCAATAAGGGCAGGTCTTGCCGTGCTCGACCGTCGCGTAGTCGCGGCCGCACGCCTCGCAATGTGTCACGGCCTCGACGGGCTCCACGATAAGCTCCGAGCCCTCGGTGATAGGCTTTTTATCTGCTGCCCAGCGCCAAGCGTCGAGCAGCAAGTCGGGAACGACGCCCGAGACCTCGCCCAGCAGCAACGTCACGCTCGAAACGCGACGCACGCCATTGGCGCGCGCCACGTTCTCAACATCGCGAATGATGTGATACACGATTCCCAATTCATGCAAGGCGAAAACCTTTCAACAATGGTTGATGCGATGTCAGCCAAACGTCAGCGAGCGGCGATCCAGGTGCCCCAGGTTGCCCCGAAACAAGGCGTCCGCTGGGCTTTTGCCCGCGGCGCCGAAGTTGAGGGGCAAGATGGGGTGCCTGGACGCCGCGCAGCGTCGGTAGTGCCGCCGTTCGTTAGAACGGCGGAACCTAATGACCAAATTTAATCTTGATGGCACGCTTTAGAGCGTACTTGCCGAGGCTTGGGAGCTTTTGCTCGTATTTGACCATCGTGGAGCACTCGGGGCGGTCGCGATCCAGATGGATGGCGTCGAACGCGCACTTGGTGGTGCACAGGCCGCAGCCGATGCACTTGTTGGGGTCGACGATCGAGGCACCGCAACCCAGGCAACGGGCGGTCTCGGCGCGCACCTGCTCTTCGGTAAAGGTCTCGACGTACTCGCTAAACGGCGCAGCCTTCTCGCGCTCGCGGTCCACGTGGGCAACCTCGCGGCTCGCGTTGTCGTAGCTCTCGAGCACAACGTCGTCGCGGTCGAGCGCGGTGTAGCGGCGCTGATTGCGGCCGATGGTGAGCGTGGAGCCCGGCTGCACAAAGCGATGGATGGACACCGCGGCCTCGTGGCCGGCGGCGATAGCGTCGATGGCAAAGCTGGGGCCAGTGTAGACGTCACCACCCACAAAGATGTCGGGTTCGGCGGTCTGGTAAGTCTGGGGATCGGCAAGGGCGCCCTGGCCGCGGCCGAGCTCCACCTTGGAGCCAGCCAGCAGGTCGCCCCACACAATGGACTGGCCAATCGACATGACGACACGGTCGGCATCGACACGGCGCAGATCGTTCTCGTCATACTCGGGCGCAAACCGGCCCTCGTCGTCAAAGACACGCGTGCAGCGCTTGAAGGTGATACCGCACACACGACCGGCCTCGTCCAGGTGAACCTCCTTGGGGCCCCAGCCGCAGCTGATGTGGGCGCCGTCCTCGATGGCCTCGCGACGCTCTTCCTCGCTGGCGGGCATCTGCGCCTCGCTCTCCAGGCAGAACATCTCAACGTGCTCGGAACCCAGACGGCAGGCGTTGCGCGCGACATCGATAGCCACGTTGCCGCCGCCCACCACAATGGTGCGGCCGGACAGGGTATCGATCTTGCCGCTGTTAACCTCGCGAAGGAAGTCGACGGCCACGGTCACGTCCTCGGTATCCTCGCCCGGAATGCCGGCAAGGCGGCCACCCTGGCAGCCAATGGCAACGTAGAAGGCCTTAAAGCCCTGCGCGCGCAGCTCGTCGAGCGTCACGTCGCGACCGACTTCCACGCCATAACGGAACTCGGCACCCATCAGGCGAATGACCTCGACCTCGGCCTCGATAACATCCTTCTGCAGCTTAAAGCTGGGAATGCCGTAGGTGAGCATGCCGCCCGGGCGCTCGTTCTTCTCGAACACGACAGGTTTGTAGCCCTTCTCGGCCAGATAGAAGGCGCAAGACAGACCGGCCGGACCGGCGCCGATGATGGCGATCTTCTGGTCGAAGCCGCCAGCGCGCGTCGGCGTCACCACAGGTGGGACATAGCGGGTCGCGGCATCCAGATCGCGCTGGGCGATAAACTTCTTGACCTCGTCGATAGCCACGGCGGCGTCCACGCGACCGCGGGTGCAGGCATCCTCGCAGCGGCGATTGCACACACGGCCGCAGATAGCGGGCAGCGGGTTCTCGCGCTTAATGAGCGCCAACGCCTCGTCATAGCGACCCTGAGCCGCGAGCTTCAAATAGCCCTGAACGGCAACGTGCGCGGGGCAGGCCGTCTTGCAGGGCGCGGTGCCGGACTCATGCGTCTCGATACGGTTGTCGTTGCGGTAGTTGGGCGACCACTTGGTGTGATCCCATTTGGTGGCGTCGGGCAGCTCCTGGCGCGGATACTCGGGCACCTGTCCGCCGGCCTTTTTGCTGCAGAGCTTCTGGCCGAGCTTGGCGGCGCCGGCCGGGCACACCTCAACGCAGCGACCGCAGGCAACGCACTTGTCCTTCTCGACCTTGGCGACATAGGCCGAGCGCGACAGGTTGGGCGTGTTGAACAGCTGAGAGGTGCGCAGGGCGTAGCACACGTTGACGTTGCAGTTGCAGATAGCGAAGATCTTGTTCTCGCCGTCGATATTGGTGATCTGGTGCACAAAGCCGTTGTCCTCGGCCTGGCGCAGGATGTCGTAGACCTCGTCGCGCGTCACGTAATGGCCGCGGTCGGTCTCAACCACGTAGTCGGCCATATCGCCCACGGCGATACACCAATCGGCCGGGTCGTCGGCGCAGCCCTCACCCATCACGCGACGGCTCGCGCGGCAGCTGCAGGTGCTGGCGGCATATTTGCCATCGTATTTGTCGAGCCAATGCTCGATATGCTCGATCGGCACCGAGGTGCTCGCGGCGTCGATAGCCTTCTCGACCGGAATGACATGCATGCCGATGCCGGCACCACCGGGCGGCACCATCGGCGTGGCCTTGGACAGCGGTCCCTTGGACGCCTGCTCAAAGAACTTGGCATAGACCGGGTGCTCCTCGAGCTGGCTCACGCGCATGTTGAGGAACTCGGCAGAACCCGGCACCAGCATGGGCAGCACCCACTGCTTGGCGCGCTCGGGGTTTTCCCAGTTGTACTCGAGCAGACCCGTGTAGCTCATGTCGTCGAGCATCTTCTCGATATCGGCTTCGGGCATGCCGGTGAGCTTGACCATCTCAGGCAGCGTATAGGGACGGCGCATCTTCATCTTGCAGAGCACTTCGGCCTGCTCGTCGGTTGCAGCCTCGGCAAACGACCAGTACTCGTAGCCTAGCAGCTCATCGCGATGCAGCAGACGGTTGGTGCAGTGCTCGCACAGCTTGACGATGGCCTCGCGCGGATGCTCCGGCAGCGGCGGCACGAACTCCGAACCGATGTCAGGCTCGGTGTAGCTAATCCCCGGTCCGTTGAGAATCATGGTTGTCCCTTCTCTTGCCACAGCCCGGCGGGACCGCGGCACCCCTCTTTTTTTGCAGGCCGGGCATGCCCCCATGCCGTTCACCCGCCATTGTTGACATTGTGTCAAAAATAGTATTGACGAACCGTCAACAATATTCAAGACTGTTAGGCGAACGGTCAGGCAAAAGAGGATGAAAGGCGGCAAAACATGGGCAACAACACAGCAGGTACCTCTGTGGTCGATGCCGTCTCCGCATCCGATAGCGCGGCAAAGCGCCTGACGGGCGACGAACGCCGTCGCGAGATCCTCGATGCCGTGCGCACCGTAAGCTCCGAGCTGGGCGTGTCCCACCTATCGGTATCGGCCGTGACCAAGCGAGCCGGCTGCACGCGTTCGTTGTTCTACCACTACTTCGCCGACATGGACGCCGCCGTCACCGCTGTTATGGACGAGGCAATCGACGGTTTTATCTCCGAGCTCGAGCAGTGGAATGCCAACCGCACCGTCGGTGATATCGAGGGCGCGCTCGACACCGTCGCCCCGCTCTTTAAGCGCCTGGTCGCCAGCGGCCACGAACTGCCGCACACTCTGACCTCCAACAGCGGCGCACTCTACGGCGGCTTTTTACACAACGTGGTCCAGCGTGTGGCGCAGTATATCTGCGACACCACCGTGGTGGATTTTGTCGCCCACCACGAACTGCGCATCGACCATGTCTACGAAACGTTCTACACCCTCATCATGGGTCTTTTGATGTATATCCGCACGCACCCCGATGTGCCCGACGAGACGGTCAAGGAAATCATCGCCTCGACACTCCACATCGAGGGCTATACCGCCAAGTATCCGGAGCGCAAGCCCCAGAACTGACGACATTTGGCCAAACTGCCCGCGATCAGAAGAGGGGCCGCGGGCGTGTGAAAGGAGAGCAGCATGCTGTTCGATGTTTGGGGTAGCGATACCCTTATCCACTGGGCCGGCTGGGCCATGGTCTTTATTGGCCTCATCGTGCTCAACGAGGTCGGCCGCCGCACCAAGCTGGGCGCGGCAATCATCTTTGGCGTGGCTCCGCTGGCCATGACCATCTACTGCATCGCCATCGCCGTCGGCGTCTCGCAGGGTGCCGAGTGGGCGCTCACCAACCCCACCCATGTGTACCAGAACAGCTGGTTCCACTACGCCAAGGTATACGCGGCGCTGGCCGGTTGCTGGGGCTTCATTGCCATTAAGTACCAGTGGGGCAAGATCGGCAAGGCGCATTGGTTCCGCGCGTGGCCGTTTGTGATCGTCGCCATCAACATCATGATCGCCGTCGTGTCCGACTTCGAGAGCGCCTATCACTTCTTTGTCCTGGGTAAGTCCACCTGGGTCACCTCCGAAGGTGCTACGCAGCTGGCCGGCTGGAACAACGTGTTCAACGGCATCGCCGGTATCATCAACATCTTCTGCATGACCGGTTGGTGGAGCGTCTACGCCTCCGAGGATCAGACCGACATGCTGTGGCCCGACATGACCTGGGTCTACATCATCGCCTACGATATCTGGAACTTCTGCTACACCTACAACTGCCTGCCCACCCACTCCTGGTTCTGCGGCTTTGCGCTGCTGCTGGCGCCCACCGTCGCCGCCTTTATCTGGAACAAGGGCGGCTGGATCCAGAACCGCGCCTTTACGCTGGCCATTTGGTGCATGTTTGCCCAGGTGTTTCCGTACTTCCAGGAGGAGTCCATCTTTGTGACCCACTCCACGCTCGACCCCGGCGCCGCTACCGCGGTCTCGATCGCCGCACTGGTCGCCAACGTCGCCGCGATCACCTACATCGCCTACCGCGCCAAGAAGCTCGGCCGCAATCCCTACAAGCAGGATGTCTTTGAGGGCACCAGCGATTGGGAGAAGGCTACCGCTCGCCGCGCCAAGGTTGATTACGCGCACGCCGAGTAACATGCCCGGTGCAAACGCCGCTTGAATGTGAAGCCGCCTGGCCGACTCCGCGCAATGCAACGTATTGCATGCCCCCGGAAAGCGATTTGTTCGCTTTCCGGGGGCTTTTTGTTGTTGCGCGCATCCACGCACATATTCAAAACCTCTCGCACAGATAAAATCAGATTTCCGATCGCCTGACAGCTCTATATGACCCTGTTTTTGGGTACATTGTTGTCCCGATATTGAGCTTGGGGGATGTATGAATGATGAGACGATGGGCCAAGAGGATGCAGCCCAAGATGCAGAAGCTTGCGCTGAGGCCTTGGAGAGCTTAGACCGGATTTCACTCGATGAGATTGCGTTTGACGATTCGGGCGTTGATGTGCAGGATGAGCCGGAAGCCGAGGCGCAGTCCGATGGTCAGGATGCAAAAGACGATGGCGCCGCGCCCACCGAAGACGAGGCGGGGCACGAGGAATCCGAATGTGGGGCCGACGACCAGCCCGAATCCGACACGAGCGAGGAAACCATCTTGCTCGACGGCCTACCGGCCGAAGATTCGCTGACCCGCGAGCTCCCTGGCTTAGGCTCTGCACCTGCCGTGGACGAGACCATCGCCATGGGCGATATTCCCCTGCCGTCCGTTCCTTCGGCACGCGAAGCCGAGGTTCGTCATCGTAAGATGTCGCCCAAGCGCCGCAACCTGATGGTTGCCGGCGTTGTGGCCGTCGCGCTCGTCGCCGGCGGCGCAGGCTATGCTGCCTGGAACGGATACCGGCAAGAGCAGGCTGCCATCACCGCCGCCAATGCCCACACGATGATGTCGGTGCAGATTGGCGTACATGCCGCGGGGCTCGACTGTTCCGCCGGCTCCAAGATTCCCGTACAAGTGAGCGGCCAGGATTCTGACGGATCCTCCGTGAGCGAAACGCTCTATGTTGACGAGCACGGCCGCGGCATCAAACTGCTGCCCGGCGATTACACGCTCTCCATCGCCGCCTCCCCCATCGCGGCCGACGGCACCATCTATACCGTCCCGACCACCAAGACGCAGGTCACCGTTAAGAGCGATGAACAGGATTTAAGTGCCCAGGCTACCTTTAAGCTCAAGGTGCCTTCGGCCGACACGGTAACCGACGACCAGATCGATGCCGCCGCCAAGTATGCCGAGGAGGGCGGTGCGAGCTCCGCCGCCACCGCCAAGGTGCTCCAGCAGGCAGCAACCGCGCGGCGCGACGCCGCCGTCAATGCCGTGAGCGCGCAAAAGGCACAGGCGGCCCGTGATGCCGACGCCCGTCACAAGGCAACCGACCTTTACCAGCTCGATATCCCCGTCGAGTGGTACGGCAAGGTCGAGACTTGGCAGAATGGCAGCACACTATGCATCTATCTTGCCGGCGACAGCGATACGCCGATCGTGACGCTCGTCGCGGTACGCGAGGGCGAGAGCTTTACGCCCGATGAGGGCGATACGGTTTTGGGTGCGGCCAATCTAGGCAACGGTTATACCGTCTACGCCAGCGGCCCCGTCTATCCGTACGTGGTGCCCCAGACCATCAACGGACGGACGCAAAATCCCGTGTCAACCTACCCCATGGACACGGCCATTGAGCTTGTCGAGCTTACGACCGGCAACCGCTACACCTATAGCCAGATCAAGAATGTACTGGTCGGCAAAGACGGCAAAGCCGACGCCGCGACCAAACTCGAGACCGACTACCTCGCCCAGATTCTGATGCCGAGCATCAAGGCCCAGGACTAGCCGGGCGCAGCAAGGTGCTCCCCAACCGTGATGAAAGAGCCAGGAGGTCCTGACCCCACAGGTCCATAGATGATTAGGCAAGGAGCCACTTCCATGCGGGCATAACGTGTACCACACCGTGCTCGCATGGAATATCGGTCTGCTCATCCATGGTAACGATTGCCGACTCGCCAAGATCGAACTGGGCCATCGAGGCATCAAGCGCGACAATTTCGCGCTCGCGCGTTTTCTCGCTTGCCATATCCGCACTCACCTGAATCAGGCTATAAGCCCGCATGAGAAGTGCGTCCCCGGCCACAAAGTCCACCTCATGGCTTTTGCTCTTCTCTTTGATTAGCAGGCGGCAGACCGAACCGGTCCTCACCGCGGGAGTCCTTCTTCTTAGCGCATCGAACACTGCAGTCTCGAGCCTCTGGCCTTGGTCCAATGCCGATGCGGGAGAGAATGCTCCAAACATCGCAGGATCGACAGCGTAGACCTTAGACGCAGACCGCATGTTATTTGCCAGTGAACGCGTGAACTCCGGCACAGAAAATAACAGGTAGGCATCCTCATAATACTCAAGTAAGTCGCTGAGCGAATTACGGCTGACGGGTATCTGTCTGCTCTTGAACTCGTTGTACACTTTGTTCACTGACAGCTCTCGTCCCGAAGATGCCATACACCGCGTCAAGAACAGCGATGCCAGGCGAGGGTTCTTGACGTCGTAACGTTCAACGACGTCCATGGCGACCGTTCGCGAAGCATATTCCTGTAGCAGCTGAATCGCGTCTGCAGGCGTCTGCTCAAGTGTCGCGATGAATCCCCCTCGTTCAAGATACCCGATCAGATGATGTCGAAGCAGCGCCGCATCGCTCGGAGAAAAGGTCGCATCTGGCTCGGGAACGCTCCCCGTCTTATATCGAACGTATTCCGAAAAGCTCAATGGAAAAAGCTCTCGCACAAGAGAACGACCCCTGAACTCGCTCTTAAGTTCTGAGGACAGCATCTTAGAAGAAGATCCCGTCACATAGACGGTCGCTTTCTCCGTATCGACTACACGCCGCAGAAACGCACCCCATTCGGGAATTTCCTGGATCTCGTCAAAGAAAATGTAAGCGCCCTCAGTTCGAGCAGCAGGATACAGCGCATAGAACGTGTCGAGCACGTCCGCCAGCAGCGATGGCTCATACGGGCGCAAGCGCTCATCCTCAAAATTGAAGTAAAGCATCCGGTCAAGCTCGACGCCCCGGCTCTGAAGCCGCCGCATCTCCTGATACAGGCGATACGTCTTTCCACAACGGCGGGCCCCCACAATCACATTTACGATGTTGTCGCGCTTTGGCTCCTGTGGGTTTCCTAGATCAAGGTCTCGCTCAAAGACCTGCGGAACCCCCTGCTGTTCAAAGTCCTTTATTTTCTGGGCGATCAAGTCGTTGAATGCCATGATTCTCCAATCTTGCTCTCTAGCTAATCAAAATTATAGCGATTCTTGATTAATTAGAGATCAAGATTATGTCTGACTTGATTAACACTTAAGCAAGTTTTTTCACTATTACTGCTCGAAGGATGCCGAGTGGCTGAGAGGGCAACCAAGCTCGAATGCGACTCCCTGGACAGTCGATTTGGGACGGGACTTTTTTGACTACCCCGTCCCAGGAAATCATCGCCAAATTAGCTACTTGATGCAACTAGCGCCAGGGGTCGGCTTCGAACAGCGGCTCGCGCTCGGGGCGGCGATCGCTGTAGGGATCGTAGCCGTCATCGTCCTCGTTCTCGGCACGGATGTAGGGGTCGCGCGGCTTGGGCGCCGGCTTAGGCACAGGCTTGGGTGCGGCGGGTGCGGCATCGGTCGCCGGCGCGCTTGTCTTGATCTCGTCTTTCATCTGCATAGCTCCTCGCATCGCATCCGTTCAATATCATCGATTGTCGCACGAAAAAGGGCGGCGGACCCAATTGGATCCGCCGCCCTTGGCGTTTAGAGACGGCTGGTAGATTTTAAGGCATGGCCCAAAACCTACTCGGCGTCGGGGACCTCGTAGGTGGCCGCCGGCGTGTTGTCGCACACGACGGTAAAGCCGCCGTCCTTGTCGGCATCGACCGTCACCTGATCGCCCTCGCGCACCGTGCCGTCGATGATAGCGGCGGCGATGGCATCCACGACCTCGCGCTGAACCAGACGCTTGAGCGGACGGGCGCCAAAGACCGGGTCCAGGCCGCCCACGGCGAGCATCTGCTTGGCCGCCGGGGTGATGGCAAGCGTCATGCGCTCCTTGGCCAGACGCGCGCGGACGTCGGCGAGCTGGATGTCGACGATCTTCTCGATCTGCGCCATGCCGAGCGGATGGAACACCACGATATCGTCGATACGGTTGAGGAACTCGGGGCGGAAGGTCTGAGCCATGGCCGCGTCGACCTGATGGCGCATCTCCTCCTCGTCCTTGCCCGAAAGCTCGGCGATAGCCTTGGAGCCCACGTTAGACGTCATGATGATAATCGTGTTCTTGAAGGACACCTGGCGACCCTGACCGTCGGTCAGACGGCCGTCGTCAAGCACCTGCAACAGCACGTTGAAGACATCTGGATGGGCCTTCTCCATCTCGTCGAGCAAGATCACGGAGTAGGGGCGACGGCGCACGGCCTCGGTGAGCTGGCCGCCCTCGTCGTAACCCACGTATCCCGGGGGCGCACCGATCAGACGCTGGACGCTGAACTTCTCCATGTACTCGGACATGTCGATACGCACGAGCGCGCGCTCGTCGTCGAACAGGCACTCGGCAAGCGCCTTGGCGAGCTCGGTCTTGCCCACGCCGGTGGGGCCCAGGAAGAAGAAGCTGCCGATGGGCTTGTCCGGATCGGAGAGACCCGCACGGCTGCGGCGCACGGCCGCGGCGACGGCGGAGACGGCCTCGTCCTGGCCGATGACGCGCTTATGCAGCTCACCCTCCAAGCCCTTCAGCTTGTCGAGCTCGCCCTGCATCATCTTGGACACGGGCACGCCGGTCCAGGCACTCACGACCTCGGCGATCTCATCGGAGGTCACCTGTTCGTTGAGGCCCTCGCCGTCCTGCTGCTTTTGCGCCTCGAGCGCAGCCTCGGAATCCTGAATCTGCTGTTGCAGGCCCGGAATCACGGAGTAGCGCAGCTCGGACGCACGGCCCAGATCACCATTGCGCGTCGCGCGCTCCTCTTCGCTCCTGGCCTCGTCGAGCTGTCCCTTGAGCTCTTGCACGTGGTCGATGGCGTTCTTCTGGTTGAGCCAGCCAGCCTTTTGCACGTTGAGTTTTTCCTGGACCTCGGCGATCTCCTGACGCAGGGCCTCCAGACGCTCCTTGGAGGCGTCGTCGGTCTCCTTCATGAGCGCCTGCTCCTCGATCTGCAGCTGGGTGAGCTGACGCGTGGTGGCGTCAATCTCGACCGGCATGCTGTCGAGCTCCATGCGCAGGCGGCTTGCCGCCTCATCGACCAGGTCGATGGCCTTGTCGGGCAGGAAGCGGTCGGCGATATAGCGATCGGAGAGGTCGGCGGCGGCCACGAGCGCGCTATCGGTGATGTGCACGCCGTGGAAGATCTCGTACTTCTCCTTGAGGCCACGCAGAATCGAGATGGTGTCCTCGACGGTAGGCTCGCTCACCATAACGGTCTGGAAACGACGGGCGAGCGCCGCGTCCTTCTCGATGTACTTGCGGTATTCGTCGAGCGTGGTCGCGCCGATCGCATGCAGGTCGCCACGGGCGAGCGCCGGCTTGAGGATGTTGCCTGCGTCCATGGAGCCCTCGGTGGCACCCGCGCCCACAATGGTGTGAAGCTCATCGATGAACAGGATGACCTTACCTTCGGATTTTTGCACTTCTTTGAGCACGGCCTTTAAGCGGTCCTCGAACTCACCACGGTACTTGGCGCCGGCGACCAACGCGCTCATGTCGAGCTCGATGAGGTCGCGGTCGCGCAGGGTGCTCGGCACATCGCCGGCCACGATACGCTGGGCGATGCCCTCGACGATAGCCGTTTTACCGACGCCCGGCTCACCGATGAGCACGGGGTTGTTCTTGGTGCGGCGGGACAGAACCTGAATGGTACGGCGGATCTCGTCGGTACGGCCGATGACCGGGTCGAGCTTACCGGCGCGGGCAAGATCGCAGATGTTGCGACCGTACTGCTCCAACGCCTCAAACTGGGTCTTGTCCTCGGCAGACGTCACGCGGTCATCGCCACGCAGCTCCTCGTAGACCTGCTCGATGCGCTCCTTGGTCACGCCAGCGTCACGCAGTACACGACCAGCCTCGCCCTTGTCCTCGGCAAGCGCCATCAGCAGATGCTCGGTCACCACAAAGCTGTCGCCCATCTTGGTGGCCTTCTTCTCGGCCTTTTCGATGACGCGGACGAGCTCGTTGGACAGGCCCATCTGCTGACCCTCGCCCGAAACCTTGGGCGCGCGGTCGACGGCATCCTGCGTGGAGCGTGCGAGCTGGGCCGGATCAGCGCCGATGCGCTCGATGATCACGGAGATATTGCGCTCGCCGGCACCGAGCAGGGCAGACAGCAGGTGAATCGGCTCCACCGCGCCGGCCTGCGCAACCGCAGGCCGGCGCCCTGAGAGACCGCGCCGTGCTCATGGCGGTCTGCAACGCCTCGCGCGACGTCATTGCTAGCTTATCGATTCTCATGGAATCACCTCTCTTGGGGCGGCCGCCCTACGGGGCGGCTTCACGTTGTTCGAGAAGTATTGTTGCCAGCTTTGTGCGATCTTATACATAAATCTAAGTCTCTATATATAAGATTTTCTGAGTGTTCCCACGACATGCAAACCACCACAAAGGGGACAGACACCTTTGTGGTGGTCGCGGTCTCTACTCCTTCGCCGGACCCGTACTTCCCGATTCGACGGTCCAGGGCATCTCATCCTCGAACAGCCATGTACGGGCAGACCCACTATCGCGTGCAGCCTGCGGGTCAGGCAAGCAGGTCTGTTTATAGGCATCTTGGATACACTGGCCCATAAAATCGTTGAGCTCGGTCTGGTCGCCCTCCATGACATAGGCGACATCGCCGTCCATGATGTAGATGCCCGGACCCTCATTGTCCTCGTAGCCCGGATCGTACGAGACATCACATAACTTTGCGCCGTTTGCAGTGTCCAGCTCGATGGAAGAGTGGCATCCGCCAACCATGTCGTTCGCTTTTGCCCGATAGGACGCATATCCATACCAGCGCTTAAAGATTTTGCCCTTGAGCAGCTCGGACGCCCTGTCGATCAGACCAGAATCCGTGGTATAGCGCATAGCCCCAAGCTGAATGCGTGGATAATTACTAATGCCCAGCGCAGCCGGTTGCTCATCAAAATCAACGGTGATGGTCTCAGGCTTGTCGTCGCCGGTCAGAAGTTCGACAGATTGAGTCACAGGCTTGACCACCGGCTCCGTCACCGCAGCAGGTAGAAATGCCATACCGACAGCGCCCGCGCCAACCACAGCGATCGCAAGCGCCAAGACAATCAATCCAATACGGGCAGGACTTCTCACAGCAAAGCACCTCACAATGCAAACCCGCGCCATTTGTCCTAATGATACCGCCGGCTAACACTATCACCAAAGAAGCCGCGCGCTCCCCACCACCACAAAGGGGACAGGCACCTTTGTGGTGGTTTTCGACGCTAACGGTCGACCATCTCACGCCATGAGATTAAACTTGAATTGTTCTCTGAACATATCCATTTCTGCCTATCCTCAACAGCTCTTTGTCTCGAGGAGCGCATATGAAGCCGTCTCATTCCACCGGTCGCAACGTCATCGCCATTCTCGCCATACCCATCGTGATGCTCTTCCTTATCGTCATCACGCCCTTTTCTTTTGGTATCGCCTCGCCCTTCGATCTTTGCGGGATGATCGACGCCGGCTCGCGTGCCACCTCGCTCTCCTTTGTCTGCCGTGGCGTGTTCTACGAATATGCAATTCCCACCGGAAGTTGGCAGTCCAAGTTACCGTTGCTCGGCAAGGTCGACGGATGCTCTCCTTATTTCTGCCTCGAACCTCAGACAATGAATTATCTGATCGACGACCAGCCCCTTGACTCCATCACCCTCGCCTACGACTACGCACCAAACACCGATGAGCGCCACATGAACCAAGTCCTCGACAAGCTGCTTGGACAGTGCGGGCTCACCGCGGAAGCCGGTCGAACCATCTATAGCAACCAGAAATTAAAGCGAACAGAACTCCGCCGTGTCGGAAAAATCAAAGGGCGAAACGGGGCCGCCTACTGGGATGCCTGGGCAACACGCGACAAGGGCGAATTCGGACACAGCACCTATATGGTCACTGTCTACACCAAAGACGGAATTAAGGACAATGTTGACGATTTCGCGTCATCCAAACTCGGCATCCCCAAAACAACCAAACCCGCCAGCCCAGATGAAATTCTGTAGAGGTGCCCATTAACATGCCGCTCAACGATCACAACAACATCGAGCTCGTCCCCACCGCCACAAAGGTGCCTGTCCCCTTTGTGGCGGTTTTCGACAAAAAGAAGCCGCCCCGATAACAGAGGCGGCATCAAGCAAGCCTATTTATTAGCGTCCCTCAAGACCCAACGAAAACGCAGCGATGGAATCGAGAACCGACAATAGCCCGTTCGCACAGATAGAGGCGGAGATTCAAGGTCAGAGTCCGGCTTAAACGGCTTAGCTATCGCACGTCACAACGTTCTCGTCGTCCTCCCTATCGTATTTATAGTGCTTACTGTGAAAATAGTGAGTTTAGTGAGAATAGTATCGCTCAAGACTCGTGAACTGAATTATTGACCTCTCGCCCAGAATGAGTGGGGCAAATATTCCTATTAGAGGTCAAATCGAAGCCCAATAGGGCCTTTTCGCCCCGTCATTTCGACCGATCGCTTTCTTTTGAATATTGTCGTAAGCTGGTATCACTTATCTTAATGAATGCATACTGTTTGCGAGGTACCCGCCGTGAAACGCTCCACCTATATCGGCCTGCTCGTCTTAGCGTTTGCGATTACCGCAGTCGGCGTAGGAATTATCTATCTCGCATTTCTCCCTGCCTCGGCAACGCAGGCGGCGGTTGAAACCGTAAGCTACCCCATCGAAATCCTCACCGATATCGTCAAACCCGATTCGATCACCGTCGATTTCGACGGTACGCCCGCAGCGCTTGGGGTCAGTAACTATCCCCGAATCGAACTTGGAGCCACGCGCTATACCCAAGATGAGCAGCTTATCGGTAAGGCAACCAGTTTACTCAAAGGCAAGACGTTTAAGCGGTGGTACGGCGCCGCAACATATCGAGCCAAGAACGGCCAAATGGTTGGCGGGTATCATTCGACCCTTGAGCTCGATGCGGCAAACGGGAGCAAATTGTGCAACGTCTCATACGACCCCGGCTGCGTGGACAATGAAGGACCGGGGGTCTATATCTCGGATGGCGACGTAATCTACGTCATGGAGGGCGACCAGACGGCAGTCGTCGATTTTATGGATCGGTGTACCGAGGATGCCTACGAACAAACCTGCGAGCCCGATCCGCAGACAGCGCGCAACAGTGGCTCGGCACGCACTTGGCTATTTGACGATGAAATAACCTGGACCCCATCGAAATAAGGACCCGCCGGGCAGGCACCTTTGTGGTGGTTTCGGCTCCGATGTTCCACTGTCTCGATCTGTAACATCTAGCGGCCCTTTTCGATCCTAGATGTTACAGATTGAGATGAAATGATCGGCGGCGATCGTTTGTCTCAATCTGTAACAACCGCTCGTCAAATAGGGGCCCAGATGTTACAGGTCGAGACAAACGGAACCACCGCAAAGGCGCCTACCCCTCCAGGTTATCCCTTCTTGGTGTTTTTCGACAAAAGAAGCCGCCCCGATAACAGAGGCGGCATCAAGCAAGTCTATTTATTAGCGTCCCTCAAGACCCAACGAGAACGCAGAAATGTAGCCCGGGGCTTACCCTTTCCCGAACGCGACCCTCGCGAAGCGCGTGAGCGGGCGGGAAAGGGTAAGCCCCGGGCGGACAATTAAGTGCGTTACTCGGCAGCGGCCTTGAACTTGTTGTAGTTGATCAGGCAGCCAGCCTTGACGATGGCACGCTCCTCTGCCGTCATATCGGCAATGTAGAGCTCAATCTGCTCGACCGCACCATCGGCGCGCACCACGTAGGCGGCGATGCCCTTCAGGTCGCCATCGAGCGCGGCGCGGATACCCGGCACAAAGACGTAGTCGCCCACCTCAAAGCTGGGCTCGGCCTCCATCTGGAAGGGCACCATGCCCCAGTTCATCACGTTGGAGCGATAGCGCTTGGTGGCGTACTCGTGGACGATGTTGGCCAGGCCGCCAATTACGCGCTGGCAGCTCGCGGCCTGCTCGCGGGCGGAACCGTCACCGGGCTTCTTAGCGTAGAGCATGGAGCCGTACTCGGTCGCCTTGGCATCTGCCGCGACACCCGTGCCGGCCAACGCCTCAAACACGCTGGCAAGCTCGGCATCGAGTGCTGCCAGGTCACCCGCGGACTCGCCAGCCACGCGGCGCTTCTCCACGGCGTTGACCTCCTTGGAACGGCCCACGTAGGCCGGGTCGCGGCGGCTCAGCGTAAACTCTGCCAGGCCCAGCGGGTTGGAGCGGAAGGAGCTCGTCTCGCCCGAAGGAATGAGCTCGTCAGTCGTGGTGACCGGGTCCATGATCTTAGAGCACACCTTGAGCAGGATATCGTCGCCGAGGGGCTCCATCGCGGGCCACGGCTTGATGTTGGGACCCTCGACCAGTTCGTCGGCAGGCTCCGCCTTGCCAAAGCCCCAATACACGCGCTTTTTGTACGGCGCGTCGTCAAAGGTGTACTCGCAGGCCTCGTCCCAAGTCTCCTCGGGCAGGTCGGTCGCCGGCGTCAGGACGCCGCCGTTGGCAGCCGGCGCCGCAATGGAGCGAGCGTCCATCAGGGCCACGGCGCTCAGCTGGCCATTGCCCGGCTTGGAACCCTCGCGGTTGGGGAAGTTGCGCGTGGTGTGGCGGATCGAAAGGCCGTTGTTGGCGGGCGTGTCGCCGGCGCCGAAGCACGGGCCGCAGAACGCCGTGCGCACAATCGCGCCGGCCTCCATAAGGTCGTAGATGTAGCCGCGGCGTGTAAGCTCGAGTGCCACGGGCTGGCTCGTGGGATAGACCGACAGCGAGAACTCGCCGCAGCCGGTGTTGGCGCCCTTGAGCACGCGGGCAGCCTGGACCACGGAGTCGTAGTTGCCGCCCGAGCAGCCGGCGATAACGCCCTGCTGCACGTGCAGCTTGCCGTCGACGATCTTGTCGAGCAGGCTAAAGTGCGTCTTGCCCTCGCCGATCTTGGCGGCCTCGAGCTCCACCTCGTGCAGGATGTCCTCGAGGTTCTCGTTGAGCTCGTCAATCTCAAAGCCGTTGGAAGGATGGAACGGCAGCGCGATCATGGGCTTGATACTCGACAGATCGACCTCGACGCAGCCGTCGTAGTAGGCGACATCGGCGGGCTTGAGCTCGCGGTAGTCGTCGCCGCGGCCGTGCATGGCCAAAAACGCGTGTGTGTCCTCGTCGGTGGCCCAGATGGAGGAAAGGCAGGTGGTCTCGGTGGTCATGACGTCGACGCCGTTGCGATAGTCAGTCGTCATGCTCGCGATGCCGGGGCCCACGAACTCCATAACCTTGTTCTTAACGTAACCCTTGGCAAAGACGGCACGGATGATGGCGAGCGCCACGTCGTGCGGGCCAACGCCGGGGCGCGGGGCGCCCGTGAGGTAGATGGCAACGACGCCGGGATAGGCGACATCGTAGGTGTCGCGCAGCAGCTGCTTTGCCAGCTCGCCACCGCCCTCGCCCACGGCCATGGTGCCCAGAGCGCCGTAGCGGGTGTGCGAGTCGGAGCCCAGGATCATCTTGCCACAGCCGGCGAAATTCTCACGCATAAAGGAGTGGATGACGGCGATGTGCGGCGGGACGAAGATGCCGCCGTACTTCTTGGCAGCCGAGAGACCAAAGACGTGGTCGTCCTCGTTGATGGTGCCGCCCACGGCGCACAGCGAGTTGTGGCAGTTGGTGAGCACGTAGGGCAGCGGGAACTGCTCCATGCCCGAGGCGCGCGCCGTCTGGATGATGCCGACAAAGGTGATGTCGTGGCTCGCCATGGCGTCGAAGCGAATCTTGAGCGCCTCGGGGTCGCCGGACGTATTGTGTGCCTGGAGGATCGAATACGCGATGGTGCCGCGCTTGGCATCCTCGGGCGTCTGCGTAATACCGCGCTCGGCAGCCTCGGCCTCAGGCACAACCTCGCTGCCGTTACGCAGGTAGATGCCGTCCTCGTACAGCTTGACCATACTGTCTCCCACTCTGCCCAAAAGATTTGGGCGCATAGCATACATTCGTTCAATATCGTGCCATAGAACGGTTGCCAGCGGGTTACGAATCTGCACGTTCACTTTATCTCGTTAAAGTAAAGGAGGAGCCCGGCGAGGGCCGGCAGATTTGGCGCAAGGGTGTCCCTTTCGACTAGTCATTTTAGAACGTCCCCAACGACTACTGCATCCGGAGCAAGGCAACGCCGCAGGCAGAGGACGGACAGCGAGCGACGTCCAGAGCGAACCAGTTGGCATGAAAAAGGCAAGGCATAGACCTTCTGGTCATGCCTTGCCTTTTGAATGACAAATTGTCGCTCTGGGCGGCGCGCAGCGTCGGCCCGTTACGCGGGTTGGTAAACCCGCGTAACTACAAATCCCCGCCGGCGCCCAGCAGCTTGCGCATGACCTGTTCGGGGTTAACTGAGCCGTCGCGCGGGGCCAGGGCGGTGATCTTCTTCTGCATCTTGTACTCGTGCAGCTCGTCCTCGAGCTGGCGCACGCGGGCGCGGAGCTTCTCGTTCTCGCGCTCGCGCTCCTCGGCACGTTCCTTCATATCGAGGATACGCACCACGCCGGCAAGGTTGATACCCTCGTCGGTCAGCTGGTTGATGAGCTCCAGGCGCTCGATATCGGCACGCGAATACAGACGCGTGTTGCCGCCCGAGCGCTGGGGGTTCACCAGGCCCTTGGACTCGTAGACGCGCAGAGTCTGCGGATGCATGCCGGTCAGCTCGGCCGCCACGCTGATCATGTACAGCGGTTTGTTCCTATTGTCCTCGGCCATGCTACCTGACCCCTTTCCGTCTCGCTATCGTCCATCATAAGCCCGCGGGCGCGGACGTGCGCCACGACCGCCCTAGTACGTCGCCTTGTAACGGTTGACCTTCTCGCGATAGTCGCGCGTGTCGGCCTCGCGCAGCTTGGTCATGGCATCGCGTTCATCGTCGGACAGGTTCGTGGGAACCTGCACCTTGATCTCGACGAGCAGCGCGCCCGTGCGGCCACGGTGCTTAACGTCGGGCGCCCCCATTTCCTTAAAGCGGAACTTCTTGCCCGTCTGGGTACCCGCGGGCACCTTCAGACGAACCGTCGCACCGCCGGGCGTCGGCACGTCCACCGTGCAGCCGAGCGCCGCCTCGTAGACCGAGACCGGTACCTCCATGGTCACGTCGGCACCTTTGCGCTTAAACAGCGGGTGCTCCTCCACATGCGTGGTCACGACCAGGTCGCCGCGCTCGCCACCCGCAACGCCATACTCGCCGCGACGCTTGTAGCGCAGCTTGCCGCCGTCGACCGCACCCGCAGGCACCGAGACCGTAATGGTCTGCTGCTCACCTGTCGAGGGAATGCGATAGGTGACCTTGTGCGTCACACCGCGAAACGCGTCCTCGGCCGTCACATCGACGGTCAGCGACAGGTCGCCGCCCTTGCGAGCACGGCTGCGGCCAGCGCCGGCACAGCTGGAAGATTATCTGGAAAATGCACCCAAGACCCCGGCAGCGACCGCAGCACCCGCCCCGGCAGCGGCCCCCGCAGCCCCGGCAAAGCCCGAGCCCCAATCGCTGCCCCAGGCGCCGTTGCCGCTAAAGATGCTGTCGAAGATGTCGCCCCAGCCGCTGGCACCCGCGCCGGCACCGTAGCCGCCGCCATACGCGCCGCCCGCGCCCGGCATACCGCCAAACATGAGCATCTGGTCGTACTCTTTGCGCTTCTTCTCGTCCGAAAGCGTCTCATAGGCCTCGCTGATCTCCTTAAACTTGGCCTCGTCGCCGCCGGCATCGGGGTGATATTTTTGCGCGAGCTTGCGAAACGCGCTCTTGATCTCTTTGTCGGAGGCGCTCTTGGATACGCCCAGGATGTCATAGAAGGTTTTGCCTGCAGCCATCGTAGCTCCTCTCCTGTTACGTCCGCCGCCCATGCAGACGACGGTTCATGCTTTCATATGGCACTAGGCCAGAAAGGGCCCCGGGTGTTGCCCCGGGGCCCTTCTCAATTACTCCTCGGTGCTCTCGGCCGTATCGGCCGTAGCATCCCCAGGCGCCGCGTCGGGCTCCGGTGCGGGGCGCTTCTCGCCACCGTAGGTCACCGTCACCATCGCGGAACGCAGGATGCGATCCGCCATGCGGTAGCCCTTCTGGTACACATCGTTGACGGTCTCGTCGTACTGCGACGCGTCCTCGACGCGACCCACGGCCTGGTGCTCGAGCGGATCGAACGCCTCGCCCTTGGGGTCGATTGGCTCAACGCCCTCGTGCGCGAACACGTCGAGCAGCTTGGCATGTACCGCGTCAACGCCATCGACGAACTGCTTAAAGTCGTCGGAAAGCTCTTGACTGCGGGCATGGTCAATCGCGCGCTCGATATCGTCGATCACCGGCAACAGCGCGGTGACAAGCTTCTCGGTCGCGCGCTCGCGCTCGGCGATACGCTCATTGGCGGTGCGGCGACGGAAGTTCTCCCAGTCGGCCTGCAGACGGGCGGTGCGCTCGGTGGCGTCCTTTGCCTTGTCCTCTGCGGCCTTCTGAGCCTCTGCCGCAGCATCGAGCTCGCTGCGCACGTCGGCGAGCTCCTTTTGGGCCTGCTCGAACTTGAGCTTAAAGTCGTTGTCGGCGGCTTCCTCACCGGCGCGGATAGCAGCTTCCACCATCTCGTCCTCGGTCATCGTCGCCTCCTTGTTGGAATCCTCTACCTGGTTCTCGGCAGCCTCGGCGGCCGC